>JALVWZ010000230.1 GCA_027023115.1 Thermaceae bacterium | reverse complement strand
CTGATCCGCGGCAAGAGCGCCGAGGAGGCCGACCAGATCCTCAAGTACACCAACCGCCGCGCCGCGGCGTCGGTGCGCAAGGTCCTGAAGAGCGCGGTGGCCAACGCCGTCAACAACCACGACCTGCTCGAGGACCAGCTGGTGGTCAAGGCCGCCTACGTGGACGAGGGGCCCACGCTGAAGCGCATCCTGCCCCGCGCCCGTGGCCGCGCCGACGTGGTCAAGAAGCGCACCAGCCACATCACCGTCATCGTGGAGGAGAAGAATGGGTAACAAAATCAACCCCATCGGCTTCCGCCTGGGCATCACCCGGGACTGGGAGTCGCGCTGGTACTCGGGCAAGAAGGGGTACGCCCAGCTGCTCGAGGAAGACCGCAAGGTGCGCGAGCTCATCGAGGGCGAGGTGGCGCACGGCGGCATCGCCCGCATCGACATCGAGCGCGCCGCCGACAACCTCTCGGTGACCGTGCACGCCGCCAAGCCGGGCGTGATCATCGGCCGCGGCGGCGAAACGATCAAGCGCATGCGCGCCGAGCTGCAAAAGATGTTCCCGCAGCGCACCATCGCCCTCAACGTGCAGGAGGTGGGCAACCCCAACCTCTCCGCGCCGTTGGTGGCCCAGCGCGTGGCCGAGCAGATCGAGCGCCGCTTCGCGGTGCGCCGCGCCATCAAGCAGGCGGTGCAGCGCGTGGTCGAGTCGGGCGCCCAGGGTGCGAAGGTCGTCGTCTCGGGCCGCATCGGCGGCGCCGAGCAGTCGCGCACCGAGTGGAGCTCGAGCGGGCGCGTGCCGCTGCACACCCTGCGCGCCAACATCGACTACGGCACCGCTCTGGCCCGCACCACCTACGGCGTGCTGGGCGTCAAGGCCTACATCTTCAAGGGTGAGGTCATCGGCCAGCAGAAGCCGACGCGCAAGGCGGCCCCGGCGGCCGGTAAGCCCGAGCGCCGTCGTCGCCCCGCGGTGCGCCGCCGCGTAAAGAAGGAGGCCAGCGATGCTGATGCCTAAACGCCTCAAGTACCGCAAACAGTTCCGCGGCAGCATGCGCGGGGCCACCAAGGGCGGCGACTACGTGGCGTTCGGCGAGTACGGCCTGGTGGCGCTGGAGCCGGCCTGGATTTCCAACCGCCAGATCGAGGCCGCCCGTGTGGCCATGGTGCGCCACTTCCGCCGCGGCGGTAAGATCTACATCCGCATCTTCCCCGACAAGCCCTTCACCAAGAAGCCGCTGGAAGTGCGCATGGGTAAGGGTAAGGGTAACGTGGAAGGCTGGGTGGCGGTCGTCAAGCCGGGCCGGGTGATGTTCGAGGTGGCCGGCGTGAGCGAAGAGCAGGCGCGCGAGGCCTTCCGCCTGGCCGGGCACAAGCTGCCCATCAAGACCAAGTTCGTCAAGAGGGATGCCTACGATGAAGCCCAGTGAGATCGAGAACATGACCGTCGAGGAGATTCGCGAGCAGGTGCGCGAGAAGAAGCGCGAGCTGCTGGACCTGCGCTTCCAGGCTTCCATCGGCCAGCTGGCGCAGAACCACCGCCTGCGCGAAACCAAGCGCACCATCGCCCGGCTGCTGACCGTGCTCAACCAGAAGCAGCGGGCGGCGGAGTAAGGAGAGCAGTATGCCCAAGAAACTACTTACCGGCGTCGTGGTCAGCGACAAGATGGACAAGACGGTCGCCGTCCTGGTCGAGCGGCAGATGCCGCACTCGCTCTACGGCAAGGTGACCAAGCGGTCCAGCAAGTACCTGGCCCACGACGAAGAAAACGCCTACAAGGTCGGCGACATCGTCGAGATCGCGGAGGCGCGGCCCATCTCCGGCAAGAAGCGCTGGCGGGTCGTGCGTCGCCTCGAGGAAGGTCGCATGGACGCGGTGGAGCGGTACTTCTTGCGCAAGGAGCGTGGTAAGGCATGATCCAGCAGGAAACCAGTCTGGCAGTCGCCGACAACTCCGGCGCTCGCCGCCTGAAGGTGATTCGCGTGCTGGGCGGCTCTTACCGCCGCTACGCCAGCATCGGCGACATCGTGGTGGCCTCGGTCAAGGAGGCCATTCCCGGCGGCGTGGTCAAGGAGGGCGAGGTCGTCAAAGCGGTCATCGTCCGCACCAAGAAAGAGATCAAGCGCCCCGACGGCAGCGCAATCCGCTTCGACTCCAACGCCGCCGTCGTACTCAATGCCCAGGGGGAGCCGCGCGGCACCCGCGTTTTTGGTCCGGTAGCCCGTGAGCTGCGCGAGCGCAAGTTCATGAAGATCGTCTCCCTGGCTCCGGAGGTGCTCTGATGCAGCCCAAACTGCACGTCAAGAAGGGCGATACGGTCGTGGTCGTCTCCGGCAG
>JALVWZ010000229.1 GCA_027023115.1 Thermaceae bacterium | reverse complement strand
AGCGAGGTGGTGCCGCTTTGCTTGCGGGTCCAGCTTTCCAGCGCCGTCAGCAAGAGCGAGACGAAGAACATCCGTTCCTCGTCGGAAAGATGGGCAATGTAGAAGATGCTGTGGCGCGGCGTGCCCTGTTCGTCGTAGAGCAAAGCGCCCACGTCCAGCGGCTGCCCCTCGGTCCAGACCTGGAAGGCGGGGGCGGCCAGGATGTTGTTGAGGCGCATGGCCAGCTCGAAGCGCTCTTTGGGAGGGAAGAAGGTGTCGGTGTCGAACACCCCCAGCTTGTCGAAGGGCGGGCTCTGGACCTGCATGATCAGCTCGCCCAGGTCGAGGTCGCGACCGGCGCGCCAGGCATCTTCGATTATGCGCGAAACCAGAATGTGCTCGCGGCTGGTGACCGGGTCGAGGTCGCCGTAACCGACCAAGCCCAAAAGGGCGGTGGCGGTGCTGGTCACCTGCTCGCGCAGTTCCTCCGCCTGCCGGTCCCAGTCTCCCGGCGGGGCCTTGAGCGAAGCCAGGATGGAAACCGGAATACCGGCGCTCGAGCCGGGGGTGTAGACCGCGTACCCCACGCGCCCCAGTTCACGGATCTGCTCCGGCCCCAGCCCCCAGCCGGCCAGGCCCTTTTTCCAAAGTGCCGCCTTCTCGGCAGCCAGTTCGGCCGTGGTCTTGCCGGTGCGGCGAGCTTCGTCGGGATTGATCCAGGGCTCGAAGTCTTCAGGGGCCAGGCGCGGAAAGTGCAACAGCTCGTTGGTCAGGTCGCCCTTGGGGTCGAGGATTAGCGCCGGGATGCGGCGGCGTGCGGCTTCCTCGAGCAGGCCGATGCCCAAGCCGGTCTTGCCCGAACCGGTCATGCCCAAAATGACACCGTGGGTGGTCAGGTCGTCGGGGTCGTACTCGAACGGGGTCTCGCCCAGGTCGCCGGCAGCTTCGTCGTAGAGGCGGCCGAGGTAGAACTTCTTGCTCATAATCCGCTCCCCAATCTCATTCCAGAGCCAATTCTACCAACCGCGAAAGCAGCTCGGGGTAGGCCAGCCCCGAAGCCTGCCACAGGCGCGGGTACATCGAGAAGGGGGTAAAGCCGGGAATGGTGTTCAATTCGTTCAGGTAGAGCTCGCCGGTTTCGTCCATGAAGAAGTCCACCCGCGCCATCCCCCGCACCCCCAGCACCCGGTAGGCCTTGACCGCCATCTCCTGCACCGTTTCCTGGGTGCCCGGGTCGAGGGACGCAGGAATGTCCAGCTCGGCGGCGCCGGCGGTGTACTTGGTGTCGTAGTCGTAGAACTCGGCCTGGTAGCGCACCTCGCCCACCACGCTGGCCTCGGCGCGGACGTTACCCAACAGGGCCACCTCCAGCTCGCGAGCGCCCGCCACCGCCTGCTCGATGACCACCTTGTCGTCGTACTCAAATGCCTCCGCGAGCGCCTGCTTGAGGTCGGCGTAGCGATCCACCTTGGCAATGCCCACGCTGGAACCGGCCCGCGCCGGCTTGACAAAGAAGGGTGGCACCAATCCGGCGAAAACGGGCTCGTTTTTGCGCAACACCTCCCACTCGACCACCGGCAGCCCCGCCTCGCGCAGAACGCGCTTGGAGAGGTCCTTGTCCATGCAGACGGCGCTGGCGGTCACGTCGGCGCCCACGTAAGGGAGGCCCAGCATCTCGAAGAAACCCTGGATGGTGCCGTCTTCGCCCCAGCGGCCGTGTAGCAGCGGAAAGGCTACGTCGTAGTCGCTCCACGCCAGCGGGGGCGGGAAGGGATGCTCGCCGCGCTCGGCCACGCCGGCGTCCAGCGCGTCAAGCGCCGCCGCTCCCAGCAGCCAGCGGCCGTCCTTGGCAATCACGGCCACGTCGGCGTCGTAGGGAAGGGCCTCCAGAACGCCCTGTGCCGAAGAGAGCGAAACTTCGTGCTCACCCGAACGCCCTCCGGCGATTAGCAAGATTCTTTGCGGTTTCATCACCGTCAGGATACCGCGGCCGCAAACCACACGGGGGCGGGCCGCGGCCCGCCCCCGTGTTCGCTTGCGCTCAGCTCTTCAGCTCGGGAAAGTCTTCTTCGTAGAACTCGCGCGGCGAACGCTCCTTCTTGCCCTTCTCCAGCGCTCGCAACTGCACCCGGCGGATCTTGCCGGAGATGGTCTTGGGCAGCTCGGAAAACTCCAGCCGGCGCACCCGTTTGTAGGAGGCCACTCGTTCGCGCATGAAGCTGAAGATGGCCAGCGCCGTCTCGCGCGTCGGCTCGTAACCCGGCGCCAGCACCACGTAGGCCTTGGGCACGCTCAGGCGGATGGGGTCGGGCGCCGGGTTACGAGCCGACGCGCGAGACGGCGCTGGCC
>JALVWZ010000228.1 GCA_027023115.1 Thermaceae bacterium | reverse complement strand
GGTTTTATCTCGGGCGCGGTCTCGGCCTGTGGCGCAGGCTTGGCCTCCGGCGGCGGAGCCGGCGGCTTTTGAGCCGCAGGTGCGGCCGGTTCGGCAACCTCCGGCTCGGCTATGGGCTTGGTGGGCTCGACGGCCTCCGGCGGCTTGGTCTCCGGTGGCGGAGTCTTAGCGGGGGTCGCCGCTTGCGGCTTGGGCTTGGGTTTAGCCTGCGGCTTGGGTTTGGGTTGCGGTTTAGGCTGCGGCTCGGGTTTTTCCGGCGCCACTGGTTTCTTGGGTTTGGCAGGCGGCTTTTCGACCGGCGGCGGGGCCGGCGGTTCTTCGGGTTTGGGCTTGGCCGCTACCGGCGGCTGTTCCTTGCCCGCCTGCGGCGCACCGCCGCCCAACTCGAGCAGCAAATAGCCGGTCGCCTCGGGGGGCTTGGGGGCCGGAGACCAGACTAGCAGCAGGAAAAAGAGCGTCAGCAGAGCGCTGCTCGCCAGCGCCAAAAGCAAGGCCCGGCGCTTGCGCTCTCGCTCGGTTTCCTGCGGCGAACCGCTCGGCTCTAACAAGGCTGCCCCCTAGGGTACGGCGGCGATGGCCACCCGCTTGGCGCCGGCGCGCCGGATTATGTCGAGCACCTGGACGACGCGGCCGTGCGGCGTCTTGCGGTCGGCGCGCAGGATGACCGTACCTACCGGATCCTTGGCCAGCGCGCCGCGCAGCTTGCCCAGCAGCTCGTCATCGGCCAGCGACTTGCCATGCCAGTAGGCCGTGCCGTCGGCCGCCACCGCCACCACCGGCGCTCCCGCCGGGCGGGCCTCGCCGCTGACCGCCTGCGGCAGGTCCACCGGCAGGCCCGTCTCGGGAGTGATGAAGGTGCTGGTGACCATGAAGAAGATGACCAGCAAGAAAACGATGTCTACGAGCGGCGCCAGATTGATGCTCGGCTCACGCCTATGACGTCTGCTTGCCATAGCGCACCTCGGCGAGGATCCCCAATAACTCCTCGCGCCGCTGCTCCAGCTCGCTGAGGATGTCGTCTACGCGCCCGGCCAGGTAGTGATAGGCGATCAGCGCCGGAATGGCGACTATCAGACCGGCGGCGGTGGTAAAGAGCGCCTGCCCAATGCCGCCCGCCAGCAGCTTGGCGGTGGTCTGCCCCTGGCTGGCCAAAACGTTGAAGGCGCTGATCATACCGGTGACCGTCCCCAAGAGGCCCAGCAAGGGCGCCACCTGGGCGGTCACGCTGAGCGCCCCCAGGCCGCGCGCCAGACGCGTTTCCTCTTCTAGCAGGGCCGCCTTTAGGGCCGCGTCTACGGCGGCGACCCCATAGGGCACCCGCGAAAGGCCGGCCAGCAGGAAACGACTCAGCGTCCCGCCGTGGGCCCGGGCCGACTCGAGCGCCACCTCCAGTTGCCCGCGGCGCACCGCGGCGTCTATCTCGCGCATCAAGCGCTCCCCGCCCACCTTCTCCCGCCGGAGCGCCAGGTATCGCTCGAAAAAGACGTAGGCGGCGTAAACGGTGAGCAGGAGCAGGAGCACGAGTATCCAACCCCCCTGTTGAACTTGCAACATGCTCATATCGTAAATGCCGCCGATGAGAACTGCCAAAAGCCGGGGCGTTAGGATAGGGCCATGGCTCCGGTTCGCGACCCCGCGCTCGAGCCGATCGCCGCCAAGATAGCCGCCGGCGAAAGGCTGAGCTTTGCCGAAGGTCTGCTCCTCTACCGCACCCCCGACCTCAACACCCTGATGCGCCTGGCCAACCTGGTGCGCAACCGCAAGCACGGCGACGATACCTACTTCGTCCACTCGCTGCGCTTCTCGCAAACCAACATCTGCTACGTCGGCTGCACCTTCTGCGCCTTCGCCAAGCGCTTCGGCGAGGAGGGTGCTTGGGACTGGGACGTGGAAGAATCGATCGCCTGGGTGCGTGAGCGCTACCAGCCCGGCCTGACCGAGATCCACATTTCCAGCGGCCACCACCCGCGCCGCCCCTTCAGCTACTACCTGGAGCTGGTGGCGGCTCTCAAGGAGAACTTTCCCGGCGTCCAGGTCAAGGCCTGGACCGCCGCCGAGATCCACCACTTCGCCAAGATCGCCCGCGCCGACTACCGCACCGTCCTCAGCGAGTTGAAAGAAGCCGGGCTCGACGCCATGCCCGGCGGCGGCGCCGAGATCTTCGCCGAGCGGGTACGGCGGCAGATAGCCCGCAACAAAGTGGACGCCGCCGGTTGGCTGGAAGTCCACCGCACCGCCCACGAGCTGGGTATTCCCACCAACGCCACCATGCTCTACGGCCACATCGAGACCCTGGAAGAGCGGCTAGACCACATGGACCGTCTGCGCCG
>JALVWZ010000227.1 GCA_027023115.1 Thermaceae bacterium | reverse complement strand
GAATAGTCGTCGAGCAGCCGCGCGCCGCAGCACCCTTTCGCACAACGAAGGCGCGCGGCTGCTCGACGACTATTCCGAGCGCAACGAGGGCACGGCCAGCTACGTTGAGCATCGCGTCGCTCGCGAAATCTTCGGGAAGTCATACCCGCAGGTATCGGGCGGATCTAACCGGGTTCGAGCCTACGTAACCGGCGCAGCCTTGGGTCGACTGCTCGACGACCTTGGAGTGAGTTGGAAGCGACGGGTCGAATCTGGAATGACGCCTTCGGACGTCCTACTGGATGTTTTTACGGATGAGGTCGATCTCGACAGCTACGATTTGATCAGTCTGCGTAGAATTGCCCATGAGAACGTTCGTAAATTACGTAGCGAAGTCGAACATGCGTTGACCGAGGCGTTTTCCGCCGGTGCGCTAATCATCGTGCTTCCACCACATGTCGAGGTTCGTCGCGCTTTCAACCCCCAGCACATCACCTCGCTGGGCGACGGCAAGCTGGTCTATCGCGGTCTGCGGATCGACCTTCCGAACGGATTCGCGAATTTGTCAGGAAACGTTCTGGCACTCGAAGACCTCCCCGCGGGAACGCTTACGTTTCCCGTCTTCGACTACGAACTCAAAGACGGTCACCTGCTGGCAAGCGGACCCGAAGTAGAGATAGAACTACGCCCTGTTATCAAGGAAAAGGACCACACTTATCGCCTTCTTACCGCTGCAAAACCATGAGCCGACTCCCGACAATTGGCTAGCACTGCGAGTCTCGTGTAAACCTACCCAAAACGGTGGTGTACGCGCATAAATTAGGGCACTACCACTCCCGCGTATAACGAACGCTGGTGAGGGTTTGGAGGCTCCCCCTTGCGAAGCGGGCCAAAATGCTTATCAAGCACGACGGCAATGCCGGTTCGCACTCTCTTCGTAGGGGAGGGTTTCAAACCCTCCCCTACACACCAAGTGACTCTTCGCAACACGGGACCTCGAGGGCAAACCTCCGCGCTGGCCGATTACACCGCCTTGACCGGCGAGCGGCTCGAGGGTTATTCTGCTTTGACCTTTAAGCCCGTCCCGTGAGGCGGGGAAGGAGGAAAAGTGAAGCGAAACGAAAACAAGCTGGCAAAGGTGCGCCCCGTGGGGGCGGTTTTTTTTAGGGGGCGGCGGTGAAGTTCAAGGCGCGGGTGCTCGAGCCCGCCGAAATAGAGCGCGCGCTGCGGCGCATCGCCCACGAGATCATCGAGAAAAACAAGGGAGCCGCGGAACTGGCCCTGGTGGGCATTCACACCCGCGGCATCCCCCTGGCCGAGCGGTTGGCCGACCTCGTGGAGCGCTTCGAGGGGGTGCGGCCGCCGGTGGGGGTGCTCGACATCACCCTCTACCGCGACGACCTGACCGAAATAGGCGTGCAGCCCAAAGTACGCGAAACCCGCATCCCGTTCGACGTTACCGGCCGGCCGGTGGTGCTGGTGGACGACGTTCTCTACACCGGCCGCACCGCCCGGGCGGCGCTCGACGCGCTGGTGGACCTGGGGCGACCAAAACGGGTCTACTTTGCCGTGCTCGTCGACCGTGGCCACCGCGAGCTGCCCATCCGCGCCGACTTCGTCGGGAAGAACCTGCCCACCTCCAGGCAGGAGGTGGTCAAGGTCAAGCTGCGCGAGACCGACGGCGAAGAGGGGGTGGAGCTGTGCGAGCGCTAGCGCACCTGCTCGACTTCGAGGGCTGGGACCGCGCGCAGGCCGAAAACCTGCTGGAAACGGCGCGGCTGATGGAAGAGGTGCTCGAGCGCCCCATGAGGAAGGTTCCCGCGCTCAAGGGATTTACCGTGGCCACCGTCTTCTTCGAGCCCTCCACCCGCACCAAGATCAGCTTCGAGCTGGCCGCGCGACGGATGTCGGCCGACGTGGTCGGCTTCAGCAAGGCGGGCTCGAGCCTGGCCAAGGGCGAGTCGTTTAAAGACACGCTACTGACCCTGCAGGCGATGGCCCTCGACGCCTACGTAATCCGCGCGCCGGTGGCGGGAATGGTCCACCAGGCGGCGCGCTGGCTCGAGGGCGCGGTGGTAAACGCCGGCGACGGCCGCCGCGCCCACCCCACCCAAGCCCTGCTCGACGCCTACACGCTGCTTGACGACCTCGGCAGCCTGGACGGGAAAAAGGTAGCCATAATCGGCGACATCGCCAACTCGCGGGTGGCCCGCTCCAACGCCCAGTTGCTCCCATTGCTAGGGGCCGGTGTCTGGGCCGCCGGTCCCGCCGGTTTGCTGCCGGAAGACCTGCCCGGCGCCAAGCTGACCGCCAACCTCGACGAAGCCCTGGAAGACGCCGACGCGGTAATGGTGC
>JALVWZ010000226.1 GCA_027023115.1 Thermaceae bacterium | reverse complement strand
TGATAGTAGAGGCTCAGATAGTCGCGCACCATGCGCTCGGCCGAGAAGCGCGGGCCGGCGGTCTGGATGCTGCGCCGCACCCGCCCCAGCCAGCCGGTGGGCACTCCTTCGGCGTCGCGGGCGTAGAAGAGGGGCAGAATCTCGTGTTCCAGGGTGTCGTAGAGGCTGGCGGCGTCGGCGGCATCCTGCGCTGCCAGCGAGTCGTAGTTGCGCTCGGTGCCGATGGCCCAGCCGTTTTGGCCGTCGTAGGCCTCGGCCCACCAGCCGTCGAGGACGCTGAAGTTGACCCCGCCGTTGAGGGCCGACTTCATTCCCGAAGTACCCGAAGCCTCCATCGGCCGGCGGGGAGTATTTAGCCAGAGGTCGGCGCCGAAGACCAGGGTACGCGCCAGCGCTATGTCGTAGTCTTCGAGCACCAGGACACGGTCCTCGAGCCCCAGCTCACGCACCAAGTGGACGATCTTCTGAATCATCGCCTTGCCCGGCTCGTCGCGCGGGTGGGCCTTGCCGGCGTAGATGATCTGGATCGGGTAGGGCCCTTCGACGATTGCCTTGAGCCGTTCGGGGTCGTGGAAGAGCAGGTCGGCGCGCTTGTAGGTGGCGAAGCGACGGGCGAAGACGACGGTCAGCGTACCCGGGTCGAGAACGCGCTCGGCGGCGCGCAACCGCGCCGGCGGTTCGCCCGAGCGCAGCCGCTGCTCGCGCAGGCGCGAACGCACCTCGCGGATCAGCGATTCGCGCAGGAGGCGGCGGTTGTTCCAAAGCTCGCCCGCCGGCAGCTCCTCGACGGCCCAGTTGGCCTCGTTGGCGACGTCGTTCATCCAGCCTTCGGGGAAGTAGCGTTCGTAGAGGTCACGCAGCGGCGGCGCTAGCCAGGTCCAGGTGTGGACGCCGTTGGTGACGTGGCCGATGGGCACCTCTTCGGGCTCGAGGCCGGGCCAGAGATGCTGGAACATCTTGCGCGAGGTCTCGCCGTGCAGACGCGAAACGCCACCGGCGAAGCGGCTGGTGCGCAGCGCCAGCACCGACATCGAGAATACCGCTCCGTGGTCGCGTTCTTCGCGGGCCAGGTTGAGAAATGTGTTCTTATCTGTCCCCAGCTTGTTCCACCAGCCGTCCAGGTAGTGGGCCACCTGGTCGAAGGGGAAAACGTCGTGACCGGCGGGAACCGGCGTGTGGGTGGTGAAGACGGCGCTGGCGGCGGTGGCCTCGACTGCGGTTTCGAAGCTGAGGCCGGCGGCCACCTGCTCGCGGATTCGTTCCAGGGCGATGAACGCCGAGTGCCCCTCGTTCATGTGCCAGACCTTGGGGTCCACGCCCAAAGCGCGCAGAAGGCGCACTCCGCCGATACCCAGGATGATCTCCTGGCGGATGCGCATTCCCGGCTCGGCATTGTAGAGCTCGGCGGTTATCTCGCGGTCGGCGGCGTCGTTCTCGGGTAGGTTGGTGCTCATCAGGTAGACGGGCGTGCCGGCCACCTGCACCTGATAGGCGATTATCCAGACGGTACGCCCTTCGATTTCCACCGAAACCTTGAGCGGTTGCCCGGCGGCGGTACGCACCACGCCCAGGGGCAGGTCCTCGGGCCGGAGGGTTTCGTGGTACTCGGTCTGCACGCCCTCGGGGGAGAGGTGCTGGTGGAAGTAACCGCGATGGTAGAAGAGGCCCACGCCCACCAGGTTGACGCCGAGATTGGAAGCGGCATTGACGTGGTCGCCGGCGAGCACGCCCAGTCCGCCGGCGTAAATGGGCAGCGATTCGTGAAAACCGTACTCGGCGGAAAAGTAGGCGATGGGACCTACCTGGCTCTTGGGGCGGGTCTTAAGGTGAGCCTTGAAGCTCTGGTAGACCGCTTCGACCGCGGCGACGTACTCCGGGTCCTCGGCCAGGTCGGTGAGTCGTTCCGGGTTGGCTTCGAGCAGCAGCTTGACAGGGTTGTGGTGGCAGGCCTCCCAGAGCGAGGGGTTTATCTTGCGATAAAGCTCCTGAGCCGCCGGCGTCCAGCTCCACCAGAGCCAGACGTTGTAGGCCATCTCTTTGAGCGGGGCCAGAGGCCCCGGTAGTTCCGGTAGTTCGGTGATGCGACCTAAGACATTCACGGCGCCTCCTGCTGGCTGATTTTAGCACGGATAACAGTAGAGTGGAAGCGTTACCACGAATGGCGCGGTCCGTTGCTATGGTAGGCTAAAGCCCCGGAGGGCAAGGATATGAAGTACATTTTCGTAACCGGCGGGGTCGTAAGTTCTCTGGGAAAGGGCATAGTGACCTCGTCGCTGGGCGCGATACTGCGTGGGCGCAGCTACAACGTTACCGCGATCAAGGTAGACCCCTACA
>JALVWZ010000225.1 GCA_027023115.1 Thermaceae bacterium | reverse complement strand
TCGTAACCGGCTATGTAAAGTTCACCGTTTTCTTCTTCGAGTAAGAGCCGTGGCAATGGAAAACGCGGCGGCCCGAAGACCGCTTTACCCGCCTCGAGAGGGTCGAAGGCGCCGAAGTGGCAGCGGCAGCCAAAGAACGGGTGGTCGGCGCGGTAGTTGTAGAGGATCGCCCCGGCCTCGAGGTTGCGCACGTAGTCGATGGTGCAGCCCTGGTGGGTGCAGATGCGCGACCAGCCTGCAAAGTGCACGCCGTTCACGCTCAGCCCCCCGGGCACCGGCTGCGGCAACCGCAACACTACCACCGGCAACCTGCCTCGCTTTAGAGGGTAGTCGAGGTAGCGGAAACTCCAAGGCTGGTCGAACTCGTCCACCACCCCCACTTTTACCCGCTCGCCGCGCTGCCAGTGCGGCTCTTGGCTGACCCGGGTCTTGAGAAACTGGATCTTGACGGCCCGCCAACCAAACCAGCCAAAAAAGGTGGCGGCTATGCCCGAAGGAACTATCCATACCAGGTCACGGCGTCTGAGCTTCACGGCTACATCTCCTGCTTCAGGTACTCGACCAACGCGTCCAGCTCTTTCTTGCTCATCTGCACCGGCGGCATGGAGCCCCGGCCACGGGTAACTATCTCCTCGACTGCGCCATCGACCTTGAGCATCGGGTCGTGCGCCAGCGCCGGTCCTATCCCGCCGCCACCATCTTGGCCGTGGCAGGCGGCGCACTTGTTACGGTAGACGATCTTACCGTCCACCATTCCTTCCATGCCCGCCGGGGCGGTGGGATGATCGGGCGGCAGCTCGCTCCCCGCCTGCGTCTGCTCGCCTTTGGGCAACGGCGGGTGGTCTGGCGGCAACGAGCCCGGCTTTCCCGCCTGGGGAGCCTTTTTAAGCTGCTCCTCGGCGGTCTTGATCATCTGCTCTACGTACTCCTTCTGCGCGCCTCCGGCCTGGATATAGCGCTTCCAGGCGCCAATGGCTTCCTCGAAGCGCCCCAGCTTGGAGTAAGCCTCGCCCAGGAACAAGAGGGCTTCGGTGTCCTTGGGATCGAAGGAAACGACCACCGCGAGCACGTTGGCCGCGTCTTCGGGGTATCCCGACATATAAAAGAGAATGCCCATGCGCTTCCAAGCCTTAAGGTTCTTGTCGTCTAAGTCGAGGACCTTCTTGTACCCCTCGGCGGCGGCATTGTAGTCGGCTGCTTCCCAGGCGGCGTCGGCGTAGGCCAGCCAGCTCTCCACGTCGCCCTCCTTCTCCGCCTTTTGCTTCAGCTTGGCCAGCTCTCCCTGCTGCGCCGGCGCCATCGGGCCTTGCGTGCTCGAAGCCGGTTGCGAATTAGCCACTGCGGAAGCCGTACCGGCAGGCATCAAGTACCGCAACAGCACGGCGGTGCCCACGAGGAGCAGCACCGTCACTACGCCAAGCGCCAGCCAGGGGGCCCGGCCGGTGCGGCGCTCGGCCCGCGGTCGTCCCTGCAGCTCGGCCAGCCGTCTTTCCAGGTGAACTATCCGGCCCAGGGTGCGTTTGCGCTCGGCGCCCTCGAGATCCTTGGCCTCCTCCTTGAGAGCGTCTATCTCGGCCTGGATTTCCTCTGGTAAGGGATCGCTGGGAAACGGCTCGGGGACTCTCCTTAACGGCAAAGCGATGTAAACCAGGGCAGCCAGCAACACCAGCACCGCAAGTATCCAGACCAGGGTCATGACTTGCCTCCGCTGCGGGAACGCTCCTCCAGCTCAGCCTCCACCCGGGCTATCTCGGCGTCGTCTACGTCCACCATTGCCGCCTCGCGCTGCGCCGCCGCCCGCGTGTAGGCGTAAAAACCAAGACCAAAGATCAGCAACCCCAGTACCGGGGCCAGCCAAACGACGAGGCCCAGACCCTTCTTGGGCGGCTCGTAGAGGATCCAGTTGGTGTAGCGGTCCACGAAGTATTGGATTATTTCGTCCTCGCTCTTGCCCTCTTTTAGCATCTCGGCGATCTGGCGCCGCATTTCCTGGGTCACGCCAGCGTTCGATTCGGCTGCGCTCTCACCCCGGCAGACCGGGCAACGCAGCTTCTTGGCTATCTCGAAGACCTTGGGCGAATAGTCGGGAGGCGGTTGGTTTCCAACCGTCTGGGCCGCCACCGGCACCGCCAGCAGCAACAAAACGAGTAACCAGCGCTTCATTTGAGCACCTCCCTGATCATCTTCTCCAACGTCGGCGCGTCCACCGCCCCGGCGTGACGCTCGACGACCTTCCCTGCGCGGGAAATAACGAAGGTCTCGGGCACGCCGTACATGCCGTAGTCGATGCCTATCTTGCCGCGCGGGTCGTAAACGTTGGGGAAGGTCAGGCCAAAGCGGG
>JALVWZ010000224.1 GCA_027023115.1 Thermaceae bacterium | reverse complement strand
GCCATCGTCGAAATTGGTGGAACAGTCGGCGACATCGAGAGCCTGCCCTTTTTAGAGGCCATTCGTCAGTTCCAGTTCGACGAAGCGCCCGCCGACACCCTCTACATTCACCTCACCCTGGTCCCCTACCTGCGGACCTCCGAAGAATTCAAGACCAAACCCACCCAGCACTCGGTAGCCACCCTGCGCGGCGTTGGCATCCAGCCCGACATCATCATCCTGCGCTCCGAAAAAGAGCCCCCCGAGGAGGTCTACCGCAAGGTGGCCCTGTTCACCAACGTCAAGCCGGAGGCGGTCTTTTCCAGCTACGACGTTCCCGACATCTACCAGGTGCCGCTGGTCTTCGAGGAGCAGGGGCTGGGCAAGATGGTCGAGAAAAAGCTGGAGCTCGAGCCGGTCATCCCCAGCCTGCGCATCTGGAGCGAGGCGGTGCGGGTGCTGCGTGAACCGGAGCGGCGGGTGACCATTGGAGTTGCCGGTAAGTACGTCAAGATGCCCGACGCCTACCTCTCGCTGCTCGAGGCCCTCAAGCATGGCGGCATCAAGAACCGGACGCGGGTTGAGGTCAAGTGGATAGACGCCGAAGGTCTGGTGAACGGCGACCTCTCGGAAGCCTTTAGCGGCGTGGACGGCATCCTGGTGCCGGGCGGGTTCGGTATTCGCGGCATCGAGGGCAAGGTGCGCGCCGCCGAGTACGCCCGCGAGCGGCGCATTCCCTACTTGGGCATATGCCTGGGACTGCAGGTGGCGACCATCGAGTTCGCCCGCCACGTAGCCGGCCTGGAGGGGGCCAACTCCACCGAGTTCGACCCCTACACCCCCCACCCGGTCATCGACCTGATGCCCGAGCAGCTGGAGGTGGAGGGTCTGGGCGGCACCATGCGACTCGGCGACTGGCCGATGCAGATAGAGCCCGGCACCCTGCTGGAGCGCGTTTACGGGGTCGCCGAGCTGGTGTACGAACGCCACCGCCACCGCTACGAGGTAAACCCGGCCTACGTCTCTTTGTTGAGCGAGGCCGGCCTGATCGTCAGCGGCGTCACCCCGGGAATGGCTGGACGTGGAACCGGCTTGGTGGAGGCGATAGAGCTGGCCGACCACCCCTTCTTCCTGGCTCTGCAATCGCACCCGGAGTTCAAGAGCCGGCCGATGCGGCCAAGCCCACCCTTTGCCGCCTTCGTGGAAGCGGCGCTGGCCTACGGGGAAGCGCACCGCCGCCTGGCGGCCGGCGCGGACGAGGCCGCCGGGGCCTGAGGCTTGCGGCCGGCCGGCTCCGCACGGGTTTAGTCACATCCAAGTCGAGTTTCACGCAAGAAACCCACGAGCAAGGTCGCGGCCTCGAGGTCTAGTTTGGCGGCATCCGTGTCGCGTTTGGCTTTCACCCAGCTTAGGGGTATACGGCCAGGTCGTGGGGTAAAAAGAGCGCCGCGCAAACTGCGCGGCGCTATATCGTCCTTCGCTCTTGCTGAAAGCCTAGACCCCGTGCGGGCCTTCTTCGCCGTAGCGGATGAAGGCCGGTATTTCCAGGTCGTTGGGATCGTAAACAGTAGACCCCTCGCCCGGAGATACGATGGTCGCCTCGGAAAAGCCGGAGGCGATCAGCACCACCCGCATCTCGTCGCCGGCGCGGTCGTCGTAGGTGATGCCGTAGAGCAGGTCCACGTCTTCCAGGCCGGTGGCGTCGCGCACCCGCTGTGCCACCTCGATGGCCTCGGCCAAGCTGAGGTCTTCACTGCCAACCACGTTGAGGAGGACGCTGCGGGCTCCTTCGATGGTGCGGTCGAGCAGGGGAGACGAGATGGCGCTCCCAGCGGCTTCCTGAACCCGGTTCTCGCCCTGACCGGAGCCGATGCCCATCAGCACCTGACCGGCGCCGGAGAGCATGTTGCGGATGTCGGCAAAATCAACGTTTATCTCGCCCGGGGCGTTGATGACGTCGGAGATGCCCTTGACGCCGTGGTAAAGGACTCGGTCCGCCATGCGGAAGGCGGCGCGGAGCGAGATCTTCTTGCTATCGGCGGCGACCAGCAGGCGGTCGTTGTTGACCACCACTAATGCGTCCACCCGCTCGCGCAGGCGCTTGATGCCTTCCTCGGCGATGCGGCGCCGCTTGGGGCCTTCGAACTCGAAGGGACGGGTGACCACCCCCAAGGTCAGCGCCCCCAGCTCGCGGGCTATCTCGGCGACCACCGGAGCGCTGCCGGTGCCGGTGCCGCCGCCCATGCCGGCGGTGATGAAGACCAGATCGGAACCATCGAGCTGTTCGGCTATCAGGTCGCGCGTTTCGATGGCCGCCTTCTCGCCAATCTCGGGGTTGGCGCCGGCGCCCAGGCCGCGGGTCAGCTTTTCGCCCATCTGGATGCGAATGTCGGCCAGCGAGCGGGCCAGGACCTGCGCGTCGGTGTTGGCGGCGATGAACTCGACGCCGTAGAGGCCGGATTCGATCATGCGGTTGACGGCATTGTTGCCGGCACCCCCCAGCCCGATTACTTTTATACTTGCACCCTGCATCTACCGCCTCCTAGAAGAAGTTCTCGAATATTCCCTTGATTTTTTCCCAGATGCCGGCGCCGTCGTCTTGCGGTTTGTTCTCACGACGGGCGCGGCGGCCGCTGGGGGTTGGTTGTTCATGGCTGCCGAAGCGCACCAGCCCAACGGCGGTCGCGTGCGCCGGCGAAGCCACCACGTCGGTAAGGCCCGAGAGGCCCTCCGGCCGCCCCAGCCGTACCGGCACGTTGTACTCCTTGTAGGCCAGGTTCTCGATACCGCGCAAGAGCGCCGAGCCGCCGGTGAGGACCACTTTTTGTACGTGCAGCTCCAGCGGTCCTATCTGGTCTTCTATCTCGCGGCGCGCCAGCAGCAGGATCTCGCGCACCCGCGGGTAGATGTAGTTGGCCAGCTCAGGCGCGGGCACGTCGCGAACGTGGTTGCCGTCCTGGTTGATTTCCAGCATCAGGTCGGGGTCAGCCATCTCCACCAGGGCGGCGCCGTACTTCTTCTTGATACGCTCGGCTTCTTCGCCGGGGATCTTGAGCAGCTGAGCGATGTCGCCGGTTACGTGCTCGCCGCCGAGGGGAATGACCGCCGAGTAGGCCAGTTGGCCGCTTTTGAAAAAGGCGACGTCGGTGGTGCTGCCGCCGATGTCCACCAGCATTACGTCGTGCTCGCGGTCTTCGGGGTTCAACACCGCCAGGCCGGAGGCGAAAGACTGCAAGACCAGACCTTCGATATCCAAGCCGGCGGCCTCGACCGCGCGGCGCAGGTTAGTGAGCGGGCCGCTGGCGGCGGCGATCAGGTGAACGTCGACCTCGAGCCTGACCCCGGCCATTCCCAGCGGGTCTTTGATACCTTCCTGGCCGTCCACGCGGTACTCCAGCGGCAGGGCGTGGACGAGTTCGTAGTTGCCGTCGAAAGGATACGCCTTGGCCTGCTCCACCGCCCGCTCCACGTCGGCGGGGCCGATGGTGTGGCCGCGGCGGATGGCCGCCAGACCGTGACTGGTGACGCTCTTGATGTGGGGGCCGGCGACCCCGACGTAGACCTGGCCGACCGGTACGCCGGCGACGCGCTCGGCCAGCTTGACGCTGGAACGGATGGCCTCGGTGGTCTTCTCGAGGTTGACCACCGCGCCGCGCTTGATCCCCTGGGAGGGGGCGGTACCCTCGCCGATGACGTCGAGGATGCCGTCTTCGCTAAGCTCACCTATTACGGTGCAAACCTTGGTCGTGCCTACGTCCAGTCCTACGATAATGCGTTCGCTCATTGGCGGATGCTCACCCCCCAGGTGTAGATGGCAATCTCGTTACCACGTATCTTATCCGCGCTAGCCAGCCAGACCCGTAATCTTTCCAGGTCGTGGACCCAAAGGCGCTTACCTTTCCAGTCTACGGTAAAACCGGTGGGGTCGTAGCTGATTTTGCTGGCGGCAGGAAGGAGAGCGGCTATTCGCAGGGCCTCGCGCAGGCGGTCGCCGCCAAAGCCGCTAATTTCGGGTCCTACCGGGGTCGCACCGGGGAGTACGGTCCAGTCGGCGGCTACGCCGAAGCGGCCTTTAGGGGTTATCAAGGTAGCTACCGGTCGCCTTTCGCTGATTTCCACCACCACTTCGCCGATGCGGGGCCGCAGCAGCCGCGCCCTGGCTACCCAGGGGTTGGCGCGCAGCCGCGTCAGCCGGCCGGAGCCGGCCCATAGCCAAGGGTCGCCCGGGTAGACGCCGACGCTCTTTACCACCTCGGCGCGGCTAAGGTGGTGGTTGCCGACCACCGCCACCCTTTGCACCGGCAGCAGGACCAGGCTGGCCACGTAAAGGGTAGCGGCCAGCAAGCCCAGCAAAATTAAGCGGCTCAGGGCAGTTCCCCCCATATCTCCAACTCTAGCTCAAGCGGCAGCGTTTGCCTGACGGTTTTTACCAGTTCCCAGACGTCGGCGGCGCGGGCGCCGCCGGTATTTATCACGAAGTTGCCGTGCTCCAGGCTGATCATTGCGCCGCCGCGCTGCAGTCCCTTGAAGCCGGCCTGGTCGATGAGGCGTCCGGCCGAGTCGTCGGGCGGGTTCTTGAAGGCGCAACCGGCGCTCTTGCGCTTGGGTTGGCCCTGGCGGGCCGCCTCAACTTGGCGCAGGAGTTCTTCTATCTCGGCCGGATCGCGCTTGTACAGGCGCAGGCGCAGGCGGGTGACGATGCCGCCCGCAGGCAGGTTGCTGCGGCGGTAGCCGAAGCCTAGTTCGGACGGGTGATAGACGTGGAACGCGCCGTCGTGGAAGACCTCGACTGCCTCGAGCGCATCGGCCATCTCGCCAAAACGGGTACCGGCGTTCATGCGCACCGCCCCGCCCAGGCTGGCGGGTATGCCGGCCAGAGGCTCCAGGCCCGACAGGCCCTTCTGGCGGGCCTGCTGCACCAGTGCCGGCAGCAGGGCGCCGGCTCCCAGCCAGGGGGTAACGTGCGCGTCTCCCTCGCGCGGCTCGCCCAACTCGGCGCGGCTGAAGACGCCGCCCAGCTTGATGACCCGTTCGGGCACGCCCGAGTCGGCCACCAGCAGGTTCGAGCCGTTGCCCAGAATGCGGTAGGGGGCGCTGGTGGCCTCGAGCAGGTCGGCGGGGGTTTCCACCTCCCAGACCTCCGCCGGCCCACCCACGCCCAGGGTGGTGAGCTCGGCCAGCGGCCTGACGGCAATCTTCATACGTCCTCCAACAGTTCGCGTCCCAGCCGGTTTACGTCGCCGGCGCCCATGGTCAGGATCAGGTCGCCGGCGGCGGCGCTGTTTTTCAGGTAGTCGCGCGCCTCGTCCCAGTCCGCGAAGCGGGCGGCGCCGTGGCCCAGCTCCCGCAGGCGGCTGGCGATGAGGCTGCCGCTAACGCCTTCCAAGGGTGCTTCGCCGGCGGAGTAGACCTCGAGTACCAGCACCTCGTCGGCGCCCAGTAGCGCCTCGGCGAAGCGCTGCCACATCTGTTGGGTGCGGCCGTAGCGATGCGGTTGGAACACCACCCGCACCCGGCGGCCGCTGGCGCGGGCGGCGGCCAGGGTGGCGGCCACCTCGGTGGGGTGATGGGCGTAATCGTCGATCACCAGCGCGCCGCGCAGCTCGCCCAGCTTCTCGAAACGTCGCGCCGCGCCCTGAAAATCGGCCAGGGCGGCGGCGGCTTCTTCAATGTCAAGCCCTTCTAGGTGGGCCGCCGCCAGGGCGGCGGTGGCGTTTTCGACGTTGTGGCGGCCGGCGACCGCCAGGTGCACGCGGGCGGCGGGGCGACCGTCGATGGTCAGGGTAAAGCCGTTTTCGTCCGCCGCGGCGGCCCGGTAGCGCCCGGCGCTAAAGCCGTAGCCAACGCGCTCCAGACCGGCGGTCAGCTCTTGCAAAGACTGCCAGTCGGCGTTGTATAGCACCCGGCCGGCGTTTTGGGCGTAACTATGCACCGCGCGTTCAAGATCGGCGTAGCTGGCGTGATAGGTCTTGCGGGCGTCGGGGGTGGCGGCTACGTGGTCGTCCTCGAGGTTGGTCAGCACCGCCAGGTCCACGCTCACCACGGCTATCAGCGGGTCCGACTCGTCGACCTCGGCGATGCGGTGCTGACCCTCGCCCCAGCGAACGTTGCCGCCGATAGAGCTTAGGTCGGCTCCCACCAGAATCAGCGGGTCGGCGCCGAGCGTGGTGAAGACGTGGGCAATCATGGCGGTGGTGGTGGTCTTGCCGTGGGTGCCGCTAACACCGATGGAGCGACCGCGCTCGAGCACGTCGGCGAGGACGCGCATTCGCTCGCGCCGTTCCACGCCCCGGCGGGCCGCCTCTAGTATCTCGGGATGCTCGGGCGGGATGGCGTTGGAAGCCACCAGCACGTCCACGCCGGCGACGTGAGCCGGGTCGTGGCCGTCGTAAACTTCTATCCCCTCCCGGCGCAGCCTCTCCAGGCGCTCGCCAGCGCCGGCGTCGCAGCCCGAAACCCGCCAACCCTCTTTGTGCAAAACGTAGGCCAGGGCGCTTATGCCCACCCCGCCAATACCCATGAAGTGAACGTGTTTCAAGAGGCCACCTCCAACAAAAGCTGCGCCAGCCGATCCGCGGCCCCAACCGGCGAGAGGGCGGCCAAGGCGCTTTGCATCTGCGCGCGCCGCTCCGAGTCGGTCAATGCGGTTACCGCTGCCGCGACGGCCGCCGAGTTGTCTTGCGGCGCGGTGAGGATCGCGCCGCGAGCGGCGTAGAAACGGGCGTTGCGCTCCTGGGCACCGCCGTCTACGGCCGCCGGCAGGGGAATGGCCAGGAGGGGCACGCCGTGGAAGGCGGCCTCGGCCAGGGTGGTGGCCCCAGCGCGGGTGACGGCCGCGGTAGCCGCCGACCAGGCCAGCGGAGCTGGGACGAAGCGGCTCGTGCGGTAGCCTTCCCAGCCTGCGACCAAAGAGCTTACCTCTTCGTAGCCGGCGGCGCCGGTTTGATGCAGCACCTGCCACCTCCCCGGCAGCTTTCGCAGAATATTAGGCAAGAGCCGGTTGAGCGCCAGCGAGCCCTGGCTGCCGCCCATCACCAGCAAGAGCGGTCGCGTCGGGTCGAAGCCCAGTTCGCCGAGCGCCGCGGAGCGTTCGTATTTTTCTTCGCGTACCGGCATTCCCGTAACCACGGTCTTGTCTTTGTACCGCGCCGGCATCTCGGCCGCCATGGCCAGGGCGATGCGGCGCGCCCGGGGGGCCAGCCAGCGGTTGGCCAGACCCAAAACGGCGTTCTGCTCGAGCAACACCACCGGCACCCCAGCACGTTCAGCCATGTACGGAAAGGGAAAGCCGGCAAAGCCGCCGGTGGTCAGCACCGCCGCCGGGTGCAGGCCGGCCACCAACTTTCGCGCCGCCAGCAGGCCCGCGATGGTCTTGTAGGCTTCGCGCGGCTGCAGGGCGCCGCGGTTGTACTTGCCCGCCGGCAGAGCGTAGAAGGGCAGGTCGTGTTCGGGGACGATCCGCTCTTCCATGCCGCCGGCCGCACCCACGTAGAAAACGTCGTGCCCCATGCTTACCAGCCGCTGGGCCACCGCCAGCGCCGGGTAGATGTGGCCGCCGCTGCCGCCGCCGCTAACCACGAACTTCACGTCGCTACCTCCCGGGGCATGACCTGGCGGGAGATGGCCTGGAGGATGCCAAAAGCCAGACCCGCCGCCAGCAGGCCGCTGCCACCGCGGCTGACCATCGGCAGGGAAATGCCGGTAACCGGCACCACTGCGGTGACGACGGCAATGTTCATCAGCGCCTGCCCGGTCAGGTAACCGGTCAGTCCCAGCGCCACCACGCTGACCGCGCCGGAGCTGCGAACTGCGATTTGCAGACCGCGCGCGAAGACCAGGGCGTAGGCTAGCAGCAGCATGGCCGCGCCGAACCAACCGCTGGCGTAGGTGATGCTGGCAAAGATCATGTCGTTGTCGCGCTGTGGCAGGAGGCGTGGCGGTTGCGCGCCGGGGCCGTGGCCGACGGGGCCGGCGGCTTTGAGGATCAAGCGTGCACGCTGCGGTTGAATGAGGGCGTCCTTGACTTTTTTGGCATACTCGGGGTCTTTCTTGCGCAGGGTTTCTAGGAGGTCGGAGCGGAGGTGCAGGGGCCTGGCCAGGGGACCGTTAGCGTTGAGTATCTTCCAGGCGTCGATACGAATGCCGATGTGCCTGAAGCGGTCGTGCTGGAACATGCCGTGAATGGTTCCTACCAGCAGTAGCACCAGTAGCCCGATTGCCAGCAGGCGCCGGAAGGGTACGCCGATGATGATCAGGATGAACAGAGCCAGCGCCAGCATGAAGATGGCGGTGCCAAAGTCCGTTTCGGCGGCTACGAAGCCGGCGGCGGTGCCGATGGCCAGAACGGGGCCGATGATCGGGTAATCGGTTCCCCGGCGGCTAAAAAACGAGGCCAGGTAGAGCACCAGGATTATCTTCATGAACTCCGAGGGCTGAATATATATCGTTTTTGATCTGATGGCTATTTTGATCCAGCGCTCCGCGCCCTGTTGACTTTCGGGTCCGACGCCGACGAAGAGCACCAAAAGCAGCACCACCAGACCCAGGGCAAAGAGCCAGCGGGCCTGACTAACCAGCCAACGGGGAGGAACGCGGGCCGCCAGCAGGGTGCCTCCCAGGGCTACGGCCAGAGTGAGCAGGTGGCGGACTATCCCTTCTGGCGCGGCGGCGACGATGCCGAGCGCCGAGAAGCCCATCAGCAGAAGTTGCGCCAGCATCAGGATGGCGTCCACGCTTCACCCCCCACCGCGGCGGCGACGCGCCTAAAGACGCGACTGCGTTCCTTGTAATTGGCGAACTGGTCGAAAGAAGTGGCCAACGGGGCCAGCACGATGCTGCTAACGTTCGGCTCCGCCAGTGCCCGCTCAATCGCCGCGGCCAGCGCCGCCGCGCCGTCTTCTTCGCCAATGACCTCAACTTTGGTGCTGCCTGCGAAGGCGCGGGCGAACTTGGGGCCGTCGCGGCCGACGGCCAGCAGCAGGGCCACCCGTTCACGCACCAGCGGCAAAAGCGGTTCCGTGGCCGCTCCTTTGTCCACACCGCCGGCGATCCAGACCAGCGGCGCGGGTGCCGCCGCTAGCGCCGCCGCTACCGCGTCGCTGCGGGTGGCTATCGAGTCGTCTATCACCGCGACATCGCCAATGTAACCGATGGTCTGGAAGCGGCCCGGCACCGGTGGCAGGCGCAGCGCTTCGGCCTCGAGCGCCGTCGCCTCGAGGCGCACCCCCAGCCGTGCGGCCAGCGCCGCCGCCGCCAGAGCGCTGGCGCGGGCGTTGCTGCTGCGGGGGTCGCCGGCCGGGGTAAAGGGCAGCCTTTGCGCCGGCGAGGTCGCGGCCGCCGCCACCACCAAGGGGTCGGCGGCGTTGTAGACGAGGGCGTCGGCAGGGGTAAGGTTGGCCAACAGGCGCAGTTTGGCGGCGTGGTAGTTTTCCAGGCTGCCGTGGCGGTCCAGATGGTCGGTGCCGAGGTTGAGCAGCACCGCCACCCGCGGGCGAAAGCGACGGGTGCGTTCCAGCTGGAAGCTCGAGAGCTCGACCGCCGCCGCCTGCAGGCCCGGTTCGTCCGTGACCGCCACCAGAGGCGGGTCGATGTTGCCGGCGGCCGCGGCGCGGATGCCGTGGGCGTTCAAGAGCTGCGCGGTATAGGTGGTGGTGGTCGTCTTGCCGGCAGTGCCGGTGATGCCCACCAGCGGCGGTGCGCCTTCGCGCCAGGCCAGCTCCACCTCGCCTATGACCTCGGCCCCTCGCCGTTCGAGCTTGATCAGCAAGGGATGGTTCAACGGAACTCCCGGCGCGGCCACGACCAGCGAGGGCGCAGCCGCCAGCGGGTCGCAGGGCTCGAAACCCAGCTCGCGGGCCGCCTGCACGTCTTCGGGCCGGGGGTCGTCGTCGTAAAAGCAGGCCTTACGGCCGCGCCGCGCCAGAAAGCGCAGCACCGCCGTGCCGCTGCGACCGAGCCCGAAGACCAACGTCAAGCGCCACCTCCCCAAAGCTGAACCGCCAGCGCGGTGCAGACCGCCGTCAGCGCTACGAAGCGAAAGACAACCTTGGCCTCTCCCCAGCCGATCAGCTCGAAGTGGTGATGAATGGGTGACATGCGAAAGATGCGTTTGCCGGTGCGCCGGAACCAAGCCACCTGGACGATCACCGAGAGGATCTCCACGGTGGGGATCAGCGCCGCCAGCGGCAGGAACCAGGCCTTTCCCTGGACGATGAAAA
>JALVWZ010000223.1 GCA_027023115.1 Thermaceae bacterium | reverse complement strand
GCGGGGCTCCAGCTCGAGCGGCCGTTCCCGCCAACCGGCGTACTCCTTTTCGACCAGTTTGCGCACCACCCCCGGCCCCACCCCGGCCGCCCGGGCCAGCTCGGTCATCGTCTCGACCTCGCCCCGGGCAATCAGAGTTTCCAGCGCCGCCCGCTGCTTGGGGGTCAGCTTTTCCGATGGCTCGCGCAGCGGCACCAGCGTCTTGCGCGTGGGCCTCAGCACCCGCACCCGCTCCTCGAGCACGCCTCCCTCGCGCAGCTCCTCCAGCAGCGCCGGGTCCAGCTCGCCCGCGTCGCGCCACAGCGTCAGCTCGGGCAGGCCCGCGGGCAGCCGCCCGCGCTCGGCGCCGTCCACCAGCCGCACCTGGTGCACGAGCGGCGGTTCCAGAAACGGAGCCAGGTCGGCCAGCAGCTGCCCCGGCGGGCAAAAGTTCTCCGCCGCGGCCCGGTTCAAGAACTCGAGCGCCGCCTCGTCCAGAAAGGGCGCGTCGTCCAGGTAGCCGATCGCGTGGCGCAGGGCGTAGGCGTGCTCGCCCGCGTCCGTGACGCTCACCACCACCCCCACCCGCACTCCCTTGCGGAAGGGTACGGCCACCCGCAGGCCCGGGAGCGGCGCGCGCCCGTCCCCTTCGGGGGGCAGGTAGCTGAGCGGGCCTAGCGGCAGGGGGAGCTGCACCAGTAGCTGCATCCAACCTCAGGATACCGGCCGTAAAATGGCCCCATGAAGATCATCGGCGTACTGGGCGGAATGAGCTGGGAGTCTACCGTGGTCTACTACCAGTTGATGAACCAGGAGGTGCGGCGTCGCCTGGGCGGCGCGCACTCGGCGGAAATCCTGCTCTACTCGGTAGACTTCGGCCGCATCGAAGAGTTGCAGCACGCCGGCGCATGGGACGAGCTGACCGCCGAGATGATCGGCGGCGCCCGCCGCCTGGCGGCCGGTGGGGCCGACTTCTTGCTGATCGCCACCAACACCATGCACAAGATGGCAGACGCGGTGGAGGAGGCCAGCGGTCTGGAGGTGCTGCACATCGCCGACGCCACCGCCCGGGCGGTGCAGTCCGCCGGCCTGCGGCGGGTGGGTCTGCTGGGAACGCGCTTTACCATGGAACAGCCTTTCATGCGCGAGCGGCTGGAGGGCTGGGGGCTCGAGGTGCTGGTGCCGCCGGAGGAAGACCGCCGGGCGGTCCACCGCATCATCTATGAGGAGCTGGTTCAGGGCGTCGTCCGCGACGAGTCGCGCGAGGTCTACCGTGGAGTGATGGCGCGGCTGGCCCAGCGCGGAGCCCGTGGAATAATCCTCGGCTGCACCGAGATTGGCCTGCTGGTGGGGCCAGAAGACGCGCCGGTGCCGGTGTTCGACACCACCCGCATCCACGCGGTCGCGGCGGTCGATAGGGCGCTGGCGGAGTAGTGCGGCGGGCGCTGGCCAGGGCCGCGGTGGTGGGGGCGGGGTTCTTTCTGTTTGGCAACCTCTACGCCCCGCAGCCGCTTTTGCCCGCGCTGGAGCGCGGCTGGAACGCGGCCGCCGGCGCGGCCGGGCCGGGAATGAGCGCGCCGCTTTTGGGATAGTCCTGGGCTCGCTCGTCTGGGCGCGGCTGCGCCTGCGGAGCGGGGCGGCGTTGGCGGCGGGAACCGCCGGGGTGGCGCTCTTCGCGGTGCTGGGCGCGGCGGCGGGGAGCCCGCTGGTCTGGGCGGCCTGGCGCTTTTTACAGGGGCTGGCGCTGGCGGCGGTGCCGGGGGCGGCCTTCGCGCTGCTGCCGCGGCTTTTTGGGCCAAGGGCGGCCGCCGCGGCCGGCTGGCTGGTGGCGGCCAATACCGTCGGTGGAGCTCTGGGGCGGGCGAGCGCCGGCTGGCTGGCCCAAAACCTGGGCGCGGGCGCGGCGCTGGTCTTGCTGGCGCTGCCGCTCTTGCTTTTAGCATGGGCGCTCTGGCCGCTGGCGGGCAGGTTCGAGCGGCGCGAGGTGGCATTCGACTCTCGCGCCTGGCCGCTGTTGCTGCTGGCGGCGGGGCTGTTGTTTACCAACCTCTTCGTGGCCAACTTACTGCCTTACCGGCTCGAGGCCGCCGGGCTGAGCCTGGCCGCGGTGGGCGGGTTTTACCTGACCTATCTGGGCGGGACCGCGGGAGCGCTGGCGGCGGGCGGCCTGGCGCTGCGGCTGGGCGCGGCGCGGGCGGGGTTGCTGGCGCTGGGGGCGGCTCTGGCCGGCGCGGGTCTACTTGCCTGGCAGCCGGTGGCCGGCTTTGCCCTCATGTTGGCGGGAATATTCGGCCTGCACGCCCTCGGCGGGGCCGCCGCCGGGCGGTTGGGGGCCGGCTCGAGCGGGGCCTACGTGAGCGCCTAC
>JALVWZ010000222.1 GCA_027023115.1 Thermaceae bacterium | reverse complement strand
TCGGGCATGCGAATGTACTCGACCGAACGGGTGAGGGCGAACGAGTTGGGCGGGATGAGCACGCTTTCGCCCTCTATCTCGACGAAGCTCTGCGGGTCGAAGGCCTTCGGGTCCACGACGGCGCCGTAGGCGTTGGTGAAGACCTTCCACTCCGGCGCCGCCCGCAGGTCGTAGCCGTAGGAGCTGACCCCGTAGGAGATTACCCCCTCGCGCACCAGGTTCTCCTCGAAGGGCTCGATCATCCCCGCTTCGCGGGCCATCCGCCGGATCCACCGGTCGGGCTTGATGCTCATGAACAAAGTATACCCACAGCCAGCGGCTCGCAGCTCGTGGATTATGGTCTGGAGCAAGCGGAACGCCCGTAGTTTGTAACTCGCGCCGGACGACGCCCCTCCCCTTGGGGAGGGTGGGGGTGGGGGGTTTGGAAGAAGGCAAGTGGCTTGTAGCTCGTGGCTTGTAGGAACACCGCAGTACATCGTTTCGCGCGCTCCTATTACGCCCCACTCACTTCCCACCTCCTGACAATCAACCCCCTCCGGCCTGCGGCCACCTCCCCCGAAGGGGGAGGCAGAAGGAGCTTGTGGCTTGTAGATCGTGGCCCGTGGCACGTGGTGTGTTTTATCCCGTCGTAGGGGCGGACCCACGTGTCCGCCCGAACTGCGCGGAGACGTGAGTACGCCTGTAGCTGTAGTCCATAAAACAAATCTCCCTCCCCCAAGGGGAGGGTGGGGGTTTTTGAACCGGTAAGTGGCTTGTAGCTCGTGGCCTGTGGGAACACCGCAATGCGTGGTTTCGTGCGCTTCCAATGCAGTTCCCACCTCCCACACCCCACCTCCTACATCCCAACCACCACGTACTACGCACCGCCTCCAGGAAGAGGCGCCCGTTGAACAACGTGTTGGAAGGTTACAACTAGCGAGGGTAGAGCGCCAGCCCGTTGACCACCGCCCGGGCGCGCTCCGGGAAGACCAGCTCGCCGCCGGCGTAGAGCTGTGCCGAGCCGCCGGCGTCCATCCGGATCGCTCCCCAGGCGCCCAGCCCAAGCAGCTGCTCGGCCAGCACCCCGGGGGTGGTGGGGCCGCTGGTGACCAGCCAGAGCTGGCCCTCGCGGGTCCAGGCCACCGCCGCCTGGTTGGTGACCTTGGCGATCTGCGGCGAGTTTTTGTCGAAGCGTTCGGCGTCGGGAGCGTAGGCCAGCCGCCCTCCCTGGACCAGCAGGGGGCCGGCCTCGAGGGCATACCGTACCGGTGGATCGAGGCTCACGTAGAGCGAGAGGCGGCTGCCGGGGTGTACCTGCGCCGCCCAGCTGGCGTCGTCCGCCGGGTAGGTCAGCGCCCAGCGGCCGGCTCCCAGCTCGACCGGCGCCGGGTAGGTGTGCACTACCGTGTCGCCCTCGACCACGACCACGTTCTCGCCTTTGCGCCCCACCTTACCGGGCAGGGTATGGGCCGTCAGCCGCGCCGGCCAGCGGTTGATGCCCACCGGGTGAGTCCGGCCGTCGGGGGTACGTACCCAGGCCTTGAACCGCGGCACCGCCGCCTGCGGCAGGCTGCCGTCCCACATCAGGGCGCTACGGCCGTAGGGGTAGCTGAGGGGCACCCCGTCGCGTATCCAGAGACCTACCGGGGTGGCTGTCTTGGGGTCGTAGTAACCACCGTTCAAAATCGCCAGCGCCTGCGGCGCCATTTGCGGCAAAAACTGCCGCTTGCCGGGCGTGCCCACTGGCTCGAGCCGCCAGCGGCCGGGGTCAGCCACGATCCGCACCAGCAGCAGCGGCTCCGGCGTCCAGACGTACTCCCGCCGCAGCTTGATGCCCGCAGCCAGCTGCCGTTCGGAAGGCGGCGGTACGAAGTAGGCGTCCATCACGTAGCGCGCCGGGGCGCCCAGCGGAAAGACCCGCCAGCGGTAGACGCGCCCGGCCGGAGCCAGGTAGCTAATCTCGGTCCCGTGGTCGTCATAGCGGAAGCTGAGCCCCGGCAGGCGGGCCGGATTGGCGACGAAGAACGGAGCGTAAAAGGTGAACCAGCCGGGGCTCTCCCCCTGCGCCCGCGGCAGTTCGGGGAGCGGTCCCGCCGGCAGGTCGAGCACCAATCGCAGCCGGTCATCGGCCAGCCGGTAGCGCAAGCGGGCCGCGGGCAGGTCCGCCGGGATGACCCCGGCGGCGCGCAATACCGCCTCGTCGAGGAGATAGTCTTTGCCCACGGGCGGCGGCAGTGTCGGGTCCAGGGGGTCGGCCCAGCCCAGACCGGGAAGGTAACTGAAGCGAATATCGCCTTTTTCGAACACCAGCGCCCCGTCCTGCTCGCGCACGCTCAGGCCCAGCCAGGCGGCCGGCACCTGCGCCCA
>JALVWZ010000221.1 GCA_027023115.1 Thermaceae bacterium | reverse complement strand
TCCGGCAGGTGGAGCAGTCCTTTGCCGCCTCCGGCTATCTGCTGAGCGGCCGGAAAGCCTTCACCGTTTCCACAGAAAAGCACCAGCAATACGTCTTCGAAGGGCCCAGCGGTCGGCGGGCGCTGCTCTACGTAATCGAAACCCCCGGAGCTCTCTACTGGTTGGTGGGTTGGTCCCGCTAGGTATAGGGTTCGAACGCGGTATTTACGCTCCCCCGTTGCCACGAGCGCCTTCCCCCGTCACCCCAGCGAAAGCTGGGGTCCAGGACCGAGCCAGTGGCCGGGGTTCGGGCGCTGCTTCGTCACCGCTGTCGTTTGCCCGTAACCACTTTTCTTACGATTACGACGTCCACGAGCGACGGAGGCTATTCCGGTCCGGACCGGCTCGCGCGAGCCGAAGGCTCGCCCCGCTGGAATGATGAAAAAGCGGCATGTGGTGAGCGGCTTGTGGCCTGTAGTAGTAGCTCGTGGGCGTGTCGTCTCGCCCGCGGGGCGGACCCGTGTGTCCGCCCCTTAGGTTCGTGGTGCGTAGTACGTGGTGTGTGGTGACGGAGACGGGGTGCCCGCGGCTGCGGCTCGCATCGGACAAATCTCCCTCCCCTTCGGGGAGGGCCGGGGTGGGGGTTTTGAGCCGGCAAGTGGCTCGTGGCTTGTAGCCTGTGGAAATGCTGTAATACATCGCTTCGCGCGCTCCTAACGTTGCTTACCCACTTCCCACACCCCACACCCTACATCCCGACGAACAACCCCCTCCGGCATGCGGCCACCTCCCCCGCTGGGGGAGATGAAAACAAGCTGTAGCCCGTGACGTGCGATCCATGGAACTAAAGCCCCTCCCGGAGGGCTTTAGTGAAGACGTCTTGGGAGGTTGCGCCTAAACTAAGGGTAGGAGGTGGCCATGAAGGTAGGTATTTTGCTAGAAGAGATTTTTGACGAGCGCGAGTTCATCTACCCGTACTTTCGGGTGCAGGAAGACGGCCTGGAGCCGTTGGTGATAGGCCCCGAATCGCGCGCTTACAAGTCCAAGAGCGGCTGGCTGGCGCGGGCCGAAGCGGCTGCCGCCGAGGTGCGCGCCGCCGAGCTGGCGGGCCTGATAATTCCCGGTGGTTACGCTCCCGACCGTCTGCGCCGCAGCAAGGAGGTGCTCGAGCTGGTGCGAGCGATAGACGAGGCCGGCAAGCCGCTGGCGGCCATCTGCCACGCTGGCTGGGTGCTGATCAGCGCCGGCGTCATCAAAGGCCGCCGCCTGACCGGTTACCACTCCATCAAAGACGACCTGATCAACGCCGGCGCCGAGTACGTTGACGAACCGTTGGTAATCAGCGGCAACCTGATTACCAGCCGGGGCCCGGCCGACCTGCCCGTCTGGGTGCGCGCCTTCACCGCCGCGATCCAGAAACAGTAAAACAGTAGTTGACAAAATATAAGCCTCCGGTTTACACTCCTAACAACCGGAGGCCAGATGGCGGTATTGCGAGCAGAAAACCTGCACAAGACCTTCCGCTCCCGGGGGCGGGTCGTGCAGGCGGTCAGCGGGGTCAGCCTGCGGGTGGAACGGGGCGAGGTGCTGGCGTTTTTGGGCCCCAACGGCGCCGGTAAGACGACCACCATCAAAATGGTGGCCGGGCTGGTGCGCCCTGACCGCGGTTTGGTGCGCATCGAGGAGCGCGACCCGCATCGCGACCCGTGGACGCTGCGGCGGTTGGGTGCGGTCCTGGAGGGCAACCGCAACGTCTACTGGCGGCTGACGCCGCTGGAGAACCTGGAGTACTTCGGGGTGTTGCGGGGGCTCACGACCGGGGCCGCCAGGCGGCGCGGCGAGCTGTTGCTGAGGCGCTTCGACCTGGACCACAAGAAGAACGCTCTTACCCAGCAACTCTCGCGTGGGATGCAGCAAAAGCTGGCCATCGCGGTCAGCCTGGTTCATGAACCGGCGCTTTTGCTACTCGACGAGCCCACTCTGGGCCTCGACGTAGAAGCCGCCGAAACGGTCAAGCAGATCGTGCGCGAGCTGGCGGCCGAGGGGCAGGCGATAGTCCTGACCACCCACCACCTGGATGTGGCGCAGCAGCTTTCGGACCGGGTGGCCATCATCCGCGAGGGGCGGATAGTGGCCAAGGACCGCACGAAGACGCTGCTGGCGCGGTTTTCGGGCGAGCAGTACGAGATCGAAGTTGCCGCCGAGCTGGATGAACCGCGCCGCCGCCGGCTGGCGGGGCTGGGGGCCGAGGTTACGGACGGGTGCGTAGTCTACGTGGGCGACCCCGAGGGCTTGTGGCAGGTACTGGAGGCGCTGCGGCCGCTGCCCATTTTGCGGGTGGAGAAAGACCGCGCCGACCTGACCGAGGTCTTTCTCAAGCTGGTTAGGGAGGAAGCCGATGCTTAGGATTATCGCGATCGAGTTCAAGCGCGGCCTGCTCAACCTGCGGCGCTACCCGCTGGAGATGGTGGGGCAGCTGGTGGTGATAACCCTCATCTTCTACGGGCTGTTTTTGGGGGCGCGTTACATTGCCGGACCGGCGGCGCAGTTTGGTGGGCGGCTGGACGCGCTGGTGGTGGGTTACGTGCTCTGGACGCTCTCGCTGTTCGCGATTGGCGACCTTAGCTGGGGGCTGATGAACGAAGCGCGCGAGGGCACGCTCGAGCAGGTCTTCCTCTCGCCCTACGGACCGGCACGGGTCTACTTGGCCCGCAACGCCGCTTCTCTGCTGATAATGCTGGGCTTCAACCTGGTGATCCTCTTCGTCCTCCTCCTCCTTACCGGGGCGCACCTGCACTTTGCGGGGGCGGCCGTCTGGCCGCTGGCCGCGGCGCTACTGGGCGCCTACGGGGTGGGTTTCATGCTGGGGGCGCTGGCGCTTTACTTCAAACGCATTCAGGCGTTTTTGAACCTGTTTCAGTTCGTGATGATGTTTTTAGTGATGACCCCGTTCGAGCGGATCGAGGGCCCGGGGCGCATGGCCGGGATGCTGCTGCCCATTACCCCGGGCGCGGGGATGCTGCGCGGACTGCTGGCCCGGGGCGAGCCTTTCGACATGCACCTTTTCGCGCTGGCGTTAGCGAACGGCCTGGTCTACCTGCTGGTCGGCCTCTGGGTTTTCACCTACGCGGTGCGCCTGACCAAAGAACGGGGGCTCTTGGGAGGGTACTGAGCGGCGGCCGCAAAATAGCGCCGGAGATTTCCGGCGCTTCGCTTTATTGCGATGAACTCTGGTTGCCCGGTTTGATAAGAAAGTCGTCCGCTTGCGCTCAACTGGCGGGGGCTCGCTCCGAAAGCAGGTCCTGCACCGTCTTCCAGACAGCCTCAGGCTCACTCCACTCGGGGACGTTGCCGATGGGTGGGTGCAATACCGACTGCACCAGACCGGCGACGGCGGCGGCCAGCTCGTGCGTCTGCAAATCGGCGCGGACATAGCCGGCGGCCTGAGCGCGTTTAATTTGCTCGGTCAAGCGCCGCCAAGTGCGGGAAAACGCCTGATGAACGTCTTCTTGGGCCTCTTCCGGGAGCGCCATGATAAAGCCGTCGGAAAAGAGCAATCGCATCTCCGGGTCGTCGCGCAGCAGGCGGGCGCGGCGGATTACGAACTGTTCGATCCAGCGCCAGGGGTCTTCCTCTTCGGGTACGGTGCTTTCCAGACGCTCGATCAGTTCATCCGCCATCCCCTGTAAGATCTCGGATTTGGAGGAGAAGTGGCGGAATAGCGCCCCCGGCGATAGCCCGATCTTGTGAGCTATCTTCTCGGTGCGCAACGCCGAGATGCCGGCGGTGCGACACAGCTCGAGACCGGCGCGAACAATCTGTTTGCGCCGTTCTTCGGAAGGCAAACGGGCTGTCTTGGCCATTACTTCCTCCCAACGTCCACTTTCAACATCCTATACAAAATGAGCAGGGGAGGGGTCATTGCCCCCTCCCCCCGCCAGCTACCAAACCTCTACGAAGAGGTTTTGGCTTCGGGGCTGTATGCCGCCCAGAGAGCGACGATGACGATGATCAGGCTGACGATCCACATGTTCCAGCTGGCCGAAGATAACTTGGTGTAGCTGGCGAACCAGGGGGTGAAGAAACCTATTGCCGCGATTAGAGCATTGCTCCAATCCTCCCAGGTGCCCTTATCCGACAGCGCCCACGCCGCCAAGATGAGGACCAGACCGCCTACCAACCAGGCGCTCCAAGCGGCGCCGGCGTTGCCACTGAACCCGAAGATCCAGGGCGAAACGAGGAGCCAACCGCCTAAGATGATGTTTACCCATTCGAGCGTGCTTTTCATGGCCTCTGCCTCCTTTCTGTCTGTAGTATATAACTACTTACTTACAAATGCAAGCCCCTGATGTTTCTGGTCGTAAGGCCATTGATACGCCCTCGCAAGAGCCGCGTATTGGCTTTGCGAACCGGCAGGGCTGTTTGGCGGTCTATTTGACGGAACTAACTGCGGGCATGGGTCCGTTAACGACGGGCGGTCTTGCTGGAGCCGTTGCCCAGCACTTGCAGAATCGCCCCGGCGATCCCCTGGGCAATTTTTTGCCGGTAGTCGGCGCGGGCCAGCTGACGGCCCTCGACGGGGTGGTTGGCGAAGCCCACCTCGACCAGCACCGCGGGAATGCGGGCGTTGCGGAGCACGTAGAAGGGGGCCGAGTGGACCCCACGGCTGGTGCTGCCGGTGTCTTTGACCAGGTCGGCGAGAATGACGTTGGCCAAGCGCTCCGAGAATTGCAGGTTGCCCTGGGCGATCAGGTCGGCAAGGGCTTTTTCGGCGGTGGTGGAGGCCTCCTTGGTTAGCTTGACGCCCAGCGCGCCGCCGCCGTTTTCGGTGATCGCCAGTTTGAGGACGCGGCTATCCAGGGTCTTGCCGAGATAGTAGACCTCTATGCCGCGTGCTGGTTTTTCAGCGGAGTTGACGTGGATGGAAACGAAGAGGTTGCGCTTGCCCTCGGTCATCTTGGCCCGCTTGGCGAGGTCTATCAACTTGCGCTGGTAAAAGTCCTGCACGTCCTTGGGGGCCAGGTCGTAGTCGCCATCGCGAGTGAGGACTACCTTCACCCCGTGGCTCTCTAGCAGCTTCTTGACTCGCAGCACCACGTCGAGGGTTATCTCCTTTTCCACCACGTAGCCTACCGTGCCCGGGTCGGGGCCGCCGTGGCCGGGGTCGAGGACCACCACCGGCGTCGGCGGTTTGGGCTTCGGGGGCGGGGCCGCGGCTCCCTTCTTGGGGTGGAGGAAGTCCTGGACCAGGCGAAACTTGCCGCCTGGTCCCTCGAGCACGAAGTATTTCTTGGCCGAGGCTCCCGGTTGCAGGTAGAAGCGTACTTCGCTGCCGCCGCCGTTTTGCGGCACCAGCTCTATCCGCTCGACCGCCGGGTCTTGCGGCTTTAGCACCTCGGTCTTGGCGACGTCGAGACCCAGGCGAACCCGCAGGACCGCGCCGTTGCGCTCCACCTGGTAGGGGGTTCCCAGGGGCAGCTCGAAGACGTAGCGGGTAAAGCCCTCGTCGGCGTGCTCGCCCCAGCGCAGCCAGCCGGGCGCGGCCAGCGCGCCCGAAGCGACGACGAGCAGCAGGGCGAGGAGAAGCTTGCGCATCTGCCCAGATTATATGCAGCCGGTATGAGAGAACGTTGCAGCCGCGGGGCGTGTAGCATTGAGGTATGGATCTCGAGCTTGCCAGGTACATAGACCACACCCTCCTAAAACCAACGGCCACGCCGGCCGATATCGAGCAGCTTTGCCGTGAGGCCGACGAACACTACTTCTACGCGGTTTGCGTCAACCCCGCCTTCGTGCCCACCGCCAAAAAAGCCCTTGGCGCCAGCCCGGTGCGGGTGGCGGCGGTGGTCGGCTTTCCGCTGGGAGCCAACTCCCCGGCGGTGAAAGCGGCCGAGGCGGCGCTGGCGGTCAGCCAGGGGGCCGACGAGTTGGACATGGTAATTCCCGTCGGCCGCGCCTTGGCGGGCGATTGGGAAGCGGTAGCAGCCGACGTGCGGGCGGTACGCGAGGCCGCGCCCGGGGCGGTCTTGAAGGTCATCCTCGAGACCGGCTACCTAAACGAACAGCAGATTCGCGCCGCCGCCGAAGCGGCCATTAGCGGCGGGGCCGACTTCCTCAAGACCTCCACCGGCTTCGGGCCGCGCGGGGCCAGCCTGGAAGACGTGCGCCTGCTTGCCGAGGTGGCCGCGGGCCGCGCCAAGGTCAAGGCCGCCGGCGGCATCCGCAGCCGCGAAGACGCCTGGGAGATGATCAAGGCCGGCGCCGACCGACTGGGCACCTCCAGCGGCGTGGCCCTGGTAACCGGTGGGGAGAGCCAAGGCTATTAACGGCTGGCAGAAGCCCAAGCCCCGCTGGCTGGGTTACCTGCTGCTGCTGGCGCTGGCGCTGCTGGCAGTATGGCAGCAAAAGAGCGGCTACACCAACCCGCCGCCGGCGGGCGAGGTGGCGCTGCGGGTGGTCTTCCTGCCGGAGGGCGAGCAGCGGGCGATGAGCGAGCTGGCCGCCGCTTTGAAGGGCAGCAAGCGTACCATAGACTTGGCGCTCTTGGAGCTGAACGACACCCGTCTGGGCTACCTGCTGGCGCGCGCAGCCGGGCGCGGGGTGCGGGTTCGCCTCTTCAGCGAGCGCGACCACCGCGGTGAAACCCTGGCCACGCTGCTGGCCGGCGCCAGCGGGCAGCAAAGCGGCCGCCCGCGGGTAAGCGAGCGCGAGGCAAAGGAGAAAGCAGAGCCCGTAAGCGCGCACTGCGAACGCCTGGCCGGCGTAGAGATCTGCTACGACGACCGCCCCGGCCTAATGCACGACAAGTTCGCCGTCTGCGACGAGGCAGTGGTCTTTACCGGCAGCGCCAACTGGAGCTACAACGGCCTGCACAAGAACGACAACGACCTGCTAAAACTCAGCGGCGTTCCCGCGGTACGGCTCTATCACGATGCTTTTGAATCTCTTTGGCGGCGCAAGCCGCGCGCCCCGGCGCCGGCGACGCTGGAACTGGCGGATGGCGGCGAGCTGGCGGTGTACTTTTCTCCCTCCTCGGGCCGGCGGGCGGTGGAGCGCATAACCGCCGTTCTGGACGCCGCCGAAAGCGAGGTATGGGTGGCCGCGTTCGTTCTCACCAGCCCCGAGATAATCGCCGCTTTGAACCGCGCCGCCGACCGCGGCGTGGCGGTGCGGGTCTTGCTGGAGCGGCGCAACCTGGGCGATTCGCAGGAAGAGCGCCTGCGCGACGAGGTGCAAGTGCGCCCCGACGCCAACCGCTACGCGATGCACCTGAAGACGATGGTCATCGACGGCAAAACGGTGATGACCGGTTCGTTCAACTTCACCCGCTCGGCGGCCAGCCGCAACGACGAAAACCTGCTGGTTCTCACCAGCCCTCAGCTGGCGCGGCGGTACAAAGAAAAGGTATGGGAACTGTGGCGGGCGGCCGGCGGACGTTAGTTCTGGCATCGGGCAGCCCGCGCCGGCGTGAGCTGCTGGCGCGGCTGGGGTTGCCGTTCGTGGTGCGGCCGACGCAGGTGTCCGAGGAGCTGCCGGCGGGCGAGGAGCCGGCGGCGGCGGCGCTGCGGTTGGCGGCCGAAAAGGCGCGCGCCGCCAGCGGGGAGTGGGTGGTGGCCGCCGACACGGTGGTGGCGGTGGACGGCCGGGTGCTGGGCAAGCCCCGCGACCGCGCCGAGAACCGCCGCTTTCTCGAGCTCCTCTCCGGCCGCAGCCACACGGTTCATACCGGCCTGGCGGTACTGCACCCGGGCGGGCTGGAAACGCTGGTCAGCAGCACCGAGGTGCGTTTTCGCGAGCTGGCCGACTGGGAGATAGCCGCCTACGCCGCCAGCGGCGAGGGGCTCGACAAGGCCGGCGGCTACGGCATTCAGGAAAAGGGCATGATGCTGGTGGCGGGCATCGAAGGCGACTTCTTCACGGTGATGGGCCTGCCGGTGGCGCAACTTTGGGAGGTGCTGGCCAGGGCCGGCTACCCGCTGGCGGAGGTTTGGGATGCTTAGGTTGGTATATCTCGGCTACGTCCTGCTGGCGCTGGCGCTCTCGGCGTTGACCGCCCACACCGCCCCCACTCTGCCGGCGGAGGTGGCCGCCTACACCGCGCCCCTCTTTGGCATTGGCCATCGCATCGCCCAGAACCTGCGCTCCGCCGGCCGCTACCTGTTCGACCGCCGCGACCTGCGCACCGAGAACGCGATGTTGCGCGACGAAGTGGCCTGGCTCAAGGAGGGCAACCTAGAGCTGAAGGTGGAGGTCGAACGCCTGCGCCGGGCCCTCGAGGTGCGCGAGTCGCAGGCGCCCAACGTGGTGGCGGTGGCACCGGTGATCAGCGAGGACACCTCCGGCCTCTACCGCCGCCTGATCCTTGGCCTGGGCGAGGCCGACGGCATCAAGGTGGGTATGCCGGTAACCAGCTCCCACGGCTTGGTGGGGGTCGTGATCGAAACGACCGCCCACCGAGCGGTGGTTCGCACCATCGTCGACCCCGAATCGCGGGTGGGGGTCCACCCCGCCGACGCGCCCGGGCGGGGCATTGCCTACGGCGAGCCGCCGGCGGCGCTGCGTGCCGAGCTGCCGGTGGAGACCCAGGTGGCCATTGGCGACTTGCTGGTAACCGGCAGCCTGCGCGGCCTCTTTCCGGAGGGGATTCCGGTGGCGCGGGTGACGGAGGTGCTGCCGCGGGCGCCGGGAGCGTTGCGCAAGGTGGTGCGCGCCGAGCCGCTGGTCAAGTTCGGTTTGCTGGAGGAAGTGGTGGTGTTGGGCAAGCTATGAACGCGCTGCTGCTGGTTCTCTTCAGCCTGATCCTGCAGTCGCTGGTGGCCGGATTGATGCCCGACTGGCTCAGCCCACCCGACTTCTGGTTCTTGCTGGTGGTGGTTCTTGCCAGTCGCCAGAACCCCTACTGGGGCCTGGCCACCGCGTTTGGCGTTGGCCTGCTGCAAGACCTCACCTCGGCCGGCTACCTTGGTTTTCACGCCCTCGGCCTGGTAACCGCCGCCTACGCCTTCTACGGATTGCGCGGCTGGCTGCGCTGGGAGGAGCCGGCGGCGCGGATGGTGATCCTCAGCCTAGCCTTCCTGGCCAAGTGGGGCGGTTACCTGATCCTCGTCTACTGGATGCGTTACTCGACCCTGCCGGCTAGTACCTGGCTTTCGGTCTTCCTGCCCGAGCTGCTCTTGACGATGGTCCTGGCGCCGCCCTACCTGCGCCTGGCCGAAGCCTTGCTGGGTCCGGGGGAGTAGGCAATGCCGGAGCGGGTTCGCTGGCTACTGGTTTTCGTCTACCTGAGTATGCTGGTGCTCGCCGGCCGGTTGGTGCAGTTGCAGGTGCTCGAGCACGGCAAGTACGCCACCCTGGCCCGCGGCAACCACCAACGCACCGAGACCATCCCGGCGCTGCGGGGGCGCATCTTCGACCGCAACGGCAACACCCTGGCCGACAACCGCATAGCCGTAGACCTCTACTACAGCGGCGGTCCGGTCCTCTTCGCCAGGCAGATCCTGGACATTCTCGGCCTGAAGGAGCTGCCGCCGGTCAAGAAGGGCGAGGAGGTGGTGCTGGCCGCCAACCTGCCCGACGAGTGGGTGCCGACGCTGGCCGAGCTGAGCGCCGGCCAGAGCAACCTGCGCTTGGAAGAGCGCATCGAGCGGTACTATCCCAACCCGATAGCCGGCCCGGTGATCGGTTACGTGCAGGGGCCGACCGCCGCCGACCTGAAGCGCGGCTACGAACGCGGCGACCTGGTGGGCCGCGCCGGCCTCGAGGCCGCCCTCGAAGACACTTTGCGCGGTCGCCGCGGCCTGAAGCTGGTGGAGGTGAACGTTCACGGCGAGGTGGTGCGCGAGCAAGTCCTGGCGCCGCCGCAACCCGGCAAGGACGTTTACCTGACCATCGACCTGAGCCTGCAACGCGCCGCCGAAAAGGCCCTGGCCGAGGGGCTGGCCGACCTCAACGCCGGGCGCGACAAGCTCCACGAACCCCACGAGCAGGTGGCCAAGGGGGCTATGGTGGCCCTCGACCCCAAAAGCGGCGAGGTGCTGGCCATGGCCACCGCGCCAGCCTATGACCCCAACCTCTTTACCCGCCGCCCGGCGCCGGCGGGCGAGATAGCCGCCCTGCAAAAAGACCCCGCCCACCCCCTCCTCAACCGGGCGGTGCAGGCCTACACCCCGCGCCCCACCTTCCAGCCGGCGACCGCCCGTGCCCTTTTGGAAAAGCGCCTGGTCACGC
>JALVWZ010000220.1 GCA_027023115.1 Thermaceae bacterium | reverse complement strand
TATTTACCGGTATGATCACCTCCTCTATTCTGGCCGGCTTCTCGTCGGTGCTCGAGGCCACCACCGCGCTGGCCTTTTACATTCCGGTGCTGCTGGGCACCGGCGGTAACACCGGCAGCCAGGCGGCCACGCTTATCGTCCGCGCGCTGGCGACGCGCGACGTAGACCTGGGCGACTGGCCCCGGATTTTGTTCAAGGAGATTGGCGTGGGCGCGCTCCTGGGCGTGACCCTCTCGGCGCTGATCGCCGCCAAGGTGGCGCTGGACGGCTATTTGGGAGTAACGCCGGTGGTGGCGCTGGCGCTCTTTTTGTTGGTGATAGTGGCCAACCTGGCCGGTGCGCTCCTGCCCTTGCTGCTCGAAAAGGTGGGGCTGGACCCGGCGCTAATGTCCAACCCCTTCATAGCCACCATTTCGGACGTTTCGGGGCTCGTCATCTACCTGAGCGTGGCGCGGCTGCTATTGGGCGTGGGGTAAAAACGCGCAGACGCTGGGGCGCGGCGGCAAGAAACACTAGCGCTAGTTGTAGCTCTTCCACCAATACGTTATTCACAGGAACCCCTATAAAAGGGGCCTTTTTGATTGGCTACATACCGCAGGTTACGAGTTCTTTTCACCTCCCCCACCGGGGGAGGTGGGTAAGTCGCATTAGAAGCGTACGATACGACATATTGCAGTGTTTCCACAGGCTACTAGCTGTAAGGTTCGAACACGTTATTTACCCCCGACGCCACGAGGATCTCCCCTCGTCACCCCAGCGAAAGCTGGGGTCCAGGGCCGTTTCAGAAGTCGCGTTTGGGGCTCTGCGTCGTCAACATTGTTTCTTACTGCATCCACGAGCGACGGAGACCGCGCCGGTCTGGATTCCAGCTCGCGCGAACCTAAAAGCTCGCTTGGCTGGAATGACGAAAAAAGCGGCAAGTGGCCTGCGGCTCGTGGCCTGTAGTCGTGGCTCGTGACTCGTGATGCGTGTTATTTCGTCGTAAGGGCGGAACCATGTGTCCGCCCGTGGGTACGTGGTTCGTGGTACGTGATGGTGGTGGGATGACCCGTAGTGCGCAACTCGCGATGAATTGGACGATGGCGACAGAGTCTTGGTGGTTCGTGCGGCATGGACCCCGGGTCTCGGCAGGCAAGACAGCCTCGTCCGGGGAGTCGGGAAAGGCGGCATGTGGCCTGTAGTTGTGGTTCGGGACTCGTGGCTCGTAGTTTGTAGCTTGTGGAATATCCAACGTGCCATCGCGCACGACGTGTTTGATTCCAGCCATGTACTACGTACTACGCACCACGCACTACGTACAATTCACTTACCCCCCCTCCCACACTCCACATCCCACCTCTTGGCAAACAACCTCTCCGGCGGCTCCGCCGTCGCCTCCCCCGCAGGGGGAGGCAAAATACCAGCCCGCGGGGCGGTTTGTGGTGGAGATAGCTGTTCCGCAAAATGTCAGAGAGGAGGCCGGCCCTGCCCGTCAAAAACGAATACCTCGCGCTCCAGGATCACCAGGTGGTACTCGCCGGAGGCGGCTAAAAAGCGCTCCACCGCGCTGAGAACGCCGTCTACCCAGGCAGCGTCGGAGCCGATAACGCTAAAGCCGACCTCTTCCCAGCCGTGTTCGTCTAGGCCGCCCAGACGAGCCGCCGAGACCGGAAAGCGGGCCTTGGCGCGCTCCATCACCGGCCTGATAAGGGCCCGTTTTTCCTTGAGGCTGCGCACCCAGGGGGTTTCCAGGCGGGCGGTGAAGACGCCAACGTAGGTTTTCATGGCGCTTGCAGCATACTACGCTCGTAGGCCGGGTTGCCGCCCATCCAAACGGCGGCCACCGCCTCTTCGCGGGCCAGGGCGAAGACCGCACCCAGGGCGTGGTAGGCGTTCTCGGCCTGGGCGAGCACTTCTTCCAGCGTCGTGCCGGGCAGGGGCTTGAGCCAGAGCAGGTCGGCGCTCATGCCGGGCTCGAGCCCGCCGGCCCGGTCCGCAGCGTCGAGGGCCGCCGCGCCGGCGCGGGTGGCCAGGTAGAGGAGCTGGGCCGCCGTTAGGCGCAGGCCGTCCGGCCGCTGCCGTTGGGTCTTGTAGGCGTCCATGGCCTCGCCCAAAAGCGAGAAACGCGTACCCGCGCCCACGTCGCTGCCGAGGGCGAAGCGGGCGCCGGCTTTTTCGTGGGCGCGCATGGGGAAGAGCCCGGACCCCAAAAAAGCGTTGGAGCTGGGGCAGTGGGCCACCCAGGCGCCGCTCGCGGCCAGGCGCTCGAGCTCGCGCGGGCGGGGGTGAACGTCGTGAGCCAGCACGGTTCGCGGTCCCAAAAGGCCGAAGCGGTCGTATACGTCTAGGTAGTCGCGGGCATCGGGGAACAGCC
>JALVWZ010000219.1 GCA_027023115.1 Thermaceae bacterium | reverse complement strand
ACCTCAAGCTGGGCATCGACCCCCGCAAGTCCGACCAGAACGTTCGCTCCACCGTTTCCTTGCCCCACGGCACCGGTAAGCAGGTGCGGGTGCTGGCCATCGCCAAGGGCGAGAAGATAAAGGAAGCCGAAGAGGCCGGCGCCGACTACGTCGGCGGCGAAGAGATGATCCAGAAGATCCTGGACGGCTGGCTCGAGTTCGACGCCGTCGTCGCCACCCCCGACATGATGGGCGCCGTCGGTTCCAAGCTGGGCCGGGTGCTCGGCCCCCGCGGCCTGCTGCCCAATCCCAAGGCGGGCACGGTCGGCTTCAACATCGGCGAAATCGTCAAACAAATCAAGGCCGGCCGCATCGAGTTCCGCAACGACAAGACCGGCGTAGTCCACGCGCCGGTGGGTAAGGCCAGCTTCGAGCCCGAGAAGATTGCCGAGAACGTGCGCGCCTTCATCAAGGCGGTGGAGCAGGCCAAGCCGGAGGCCGCCAAGGGCACCTACCTGAAGAGCGCCTACCTGACCACCACCATGGGCCCCTCGATCAAGGTCAACCCCTACAGCTAGGGGCGCCAATTGTGACCGGGAACACTTTTCTGACGGTGGTCGTAAGGGGTACACTTGCTATTCGGCACCCCGGTGCGGACTCGTCCGCGCCATAGCAGCACGCTGTAGACCGCGGGGGGCCTTGCGGCCTTAAACATCCCGCCGAGGCGCGAGGGGGAGCGTTTCGAGTCTAGAGGAAGCGAGGGGGCCCCCACCCCTCACAGGCGAGGAGGAGAACGTGCCGAGCGAGCGCAACGTACAGTTGTTGAGTCGCCTCAAGGAGATGCTCCAAGCGACGGACGGCTCGTTCTTCCTGGTGAACTATCAGGGTCTCGACGCCGGCGAAGAGTTTTTGCTGCGCCGCCAGGTCACCCAGGCCGGCGGGCGCATCTTCGTCGCCAAGAACACCCTGATCAAGATCGCCATCTCCGAGCTGGAACTGCCCGAGGTAGACGAAGTCCTCAAGGGTCCCAGCGCGGTGGTGATCTACGAAGAGCCGGTGGCCGTAGCCAAGGCTCTGGTGCAGTTCGCCAAGGAGAACTCCAAGGAAGTCCCGCAGATCAAGGCTGGCTTCTTGCAGGGGCAAAAACTGAGCCCCGAAGAGGTTAAGGCTATCGCCGAGCTGCCGACGCTCGACGAGCTGCGGGCCGAACTGGTGGGCGTACTCCAGGCCCCGATGACCGAGCTGGTAGGCGTGCTCGGTGGAGCACAGCGCGAGTTGGTGGGTCTGCTGGACGCATACGTAAACAAGCAGGAGGCGGCCTAGCCGTCTTTACCAAGAAGGGGAGGTTTTGCAATGGCTTTGGATGTTGACGCGATCATGGAGCAGTTGAACGGTGCGACGGTGCTGGAGCTCAAGCAGCTCATCGACCGCATCAAAGACGAGTGGGACGTAGAAGCCGCCGCTCCGGTGGCGGTGGCGGCCGTGGCCGCGGCCGGCGGCGCCGAGGGCGGCGCGGCCGAGGAGAAGACCGAGTTCGACGTCGTCCTCAAGGAGGTCGGCGGCCAGAAGCTGAAGGTCATCAAGGAAGTGCGCGCGATTACTGGCCTGGGCCTCAAGGAGGCCAAGGAGCTGGTCGAAAAGGGCGGCGCCATCAAGGAAGGCGTTTCCAAGGACGAAGCCGAAGAGATCAAGAAGAAGCTCGAAGAGGTCGGCGCTACCATCGAGCTCAAGTAGCGCGGTCGGCCGGTATTCCGGTCGTCCCACCGGGTGTGCGACATCAGGGGATGCCGGACCGGGGCCGAAAGGGCCCGGGTCCGGTCCCCACCCTTCCGTGTAAGATGGAGATTGCAACAAATGTCCAGTCGGCAAGTAAACACCCGTCTTCTGCGTTCCGCCCCGCTGGGGCAGGGCGCCGGGAGGGTCGGGCGGCCCTGACAGAGGTGAGCGCATGAGGAAAACAAAGCGGTTCGGCAGTATTCAAGAGGTTATTCCCCTTCCCCCGCTGACGCAGATTCAGGTGGACTCCTTCCGTAAGGCACTACAGTTGGAAGTAGCGCCGGACAAGCGTGAGAACTTCGGTCTGCAGGCGGCCTTCAAGGAGGTCTTCCCGGTCGAGGAGAGCGAGAAGGGGCGCGGCGGATTGGTGCTCGACTTTCTCGAGTACCGCCTGGGCGAGCCCAAGTTCGGTCCCGACGATTGCCGCGAGAAGGACCTTACCTACCAGGCGCCTCTCTACGCGCGTCTGCAGCTCATTCACCGCGATAGCGGCCTGATCAAGGAAGACGAGGTATTCCTCGGCGACCTGCCGCTGATGACCGAGGACGGCTCCTTCATCGTCAACGGCGCCGACCGGGTCATCGTCAGCCAGATCCACCGTTC
>JALVWZ010000218.1 GCA_027023115.1 Thermaceae bacterium | reverse complement strand
CGATTCGTCGCCGACGCCGACCCAGAGGGGCTTCTTGGACTTTATGCCGGCCAGCAGGCGCTCGCGCTCGTCGGGCGCCAGGGTGACCGCCTCACCGGTGGAACCTAGTACCAGAAAACCGTCCACGAAGGGCTCGAGCCTGTCCATGAGCTCCTGCAGCGCCGCCGCGTCCGGCTTGCCGGAGCGGTCCATCGGGGTAATCAACGCCGGAACCAGCATTATTTAGCCTCCTCGAACCAGAGGAACACGTGCACCAAATAAGCCGCCGCCAGCAGCACACCGCCGCTCAACACCTGGCCCAGGTAGAGCAGCACCGCCCCGTAAGCACCGGCAAAGAGCAGCACCACCCCCCATCCTTTGCCAAAGCTGGTGCTGCCGGGCACCAATAGCTCTACCAGCCGCGCCACCACTCCCCGCCAGCGGGTGGCTCCGCGCGGTCTCGGCAGTAACAAAACCCAAACGTGCAACAGGCCCCAGATTGCCAGCAAGGCCAAAGCCGCGTAGACCCAAGCGACGTTGGCGAGCCCCAGGCCGAGAAGCGGGCGCAGCGGGTCGCCGCTGAGCGTGCCCCACAAATAGACCCGGCAAAGGTCGCGCAGGCGAGGCACTCCGCGGCGGTCGACGCCGGCCTGGCGGTAAACGTCGCTCCAGGAATCGCCGCCCAGGCCCAGCACTTCGCGAACCGGTGGATAGGAGGCCTCGAGCCGGTAGGCCTCGAGCAGCTTCGCCTCGTCTCCGCTCAAGCGGTACTCCAGCATCCGCGCAAAAGCCAGCGGCGCGTTCGCCTCTTGCAGCAACTCACGGGCGGTTTGTTCGTCCGTGTCAGCAAGCTGATACGCCTTGAGCGCATCCAGCCCCGGCCCCGCCGGCCACTCGGAAAGGTCGGCGCTCACCAGCGTCGCCCGCGCCAGCTCCGGCGCCGCCGTCGCCTTCTCGAATTGCAACGCTCCGGCCCAAACGTAGAGGCTGATCAAGGCCGCCGCGAAAATCAAGAACGCCAGTAGCCGCTCACCCCAGCCGGCGTAAGCCAAAAGGAGGTGGCGCAGCCGCCGCAGCGGATTACGGCTCCAGCTGCCCAGTAAACCGCCCAGGTCCGCCAGGCCGCGTCGTTGCGCTGGTAGGTAGCGCACGAAAAGTACCAGCAAAAGCGCCAGGTAGGCTATTACCAGAGCCCAGAAGACGCGCGCCGCCTCCTTGGCGCGCAGTAGCGGTCTGAAGTTTTGCAGTTCGGCCAGGGCGTTCCTGAGCCTAAGCGCCTCCACCTCTTTGCCAGCCGCGTCCAAGGCCCGCGCCTGCGATGCAAAGAACGCCAGCGAGCCCGGGTGCAGCGGCGCGTACTGGAGCAGGGCGGCGGTCAACGGGTAGCCGGCCACCGCGTCCTTACCAGCCGCGGCCTGCCAGGTGTCGGTCCAGTAACGCGCCCCCTCTCCCCAGGCCAGCTCGGGGCGGTGGCCGCGAGCCAGCAGGTCGCGGCCCCAGGAGTTCAGGTCTTCCTCGCTCAGCGAGGCCGGGTCGAAAGCAAAATACGACCAGTACGGCCGGTAGCCCGTTGGGTCCGCCAGTAACCTCTCCCCAAGTCCGCTTTGCACCCAGAAGGTGTTTAGCGTCTTGAGAAAGTCGAGTTTCTGCCAGGAGTCGCGGTAGGGAACGTGGCGATCCAGCCCGGTCAGCAACTCGCGTTTGCCGTCTTCGTAAACGACCGTGGGCCCTTCCGCCAGACTGGCGACGCCTGCCGGCGGGTAGTAGGCATGAACCTGCCCCTCCTCGGTGCGCGGATAGACTAGCACCAACGGCTGGCCGGCGGCAGCCAAGTAGACCGCTTCGTCAGTCACCAGCGGCTCCAACCAAGCGGCCTTCGGCAAGGGCCAGAGCCGGCCGCCAACGCGCAGCCCTTCTTCTTCCAGCGATACCGCCGGAGCCGGCGGCAATACCTCCACCTCGGCGGTGAGCGTCTTTTCGGGAGCCAAGTAGAGCTTCAACTGGTAGCTGCCGCTGGCGTCCGGGGTCCAGTCGATTTCACCCCGCCCGTCCTGGGCGACGATGGTAACCACCCGCACCCCATCGGGGCCGGTGATCTCCACCGGGTATGCTCCCTGCTCGACCCCCTCGACCACTATCTCTAGCGGCTCCCCTACCCGCGCCTGCCGGGGAACTTGTAAGGACTGGGCCAGTGCCATACCGGCCGTAAGGATGGCGATCAGTAAGAGTAGCTTCCGCATGTACCCATTGTGCCACGGCCCGGCGTCTAAAATGACCCCATGGGGATATTGCAAATGATTGGTCCGGTCATGGTCGGCCCTTCCTCGAGCCATACCGCCGGCGCGGTTCGCATCGCCTGGCTGGCGCGGGCCGTTTTGGGTGCGGTGCCCGAGCAGGTTACGTTCGGAC
>JALVWZ010000217.1 GCA_027023115.1 Thermaceae bacterium | reverse complement strand
GAGGAGGATACGGCTGGTTCTGTTGAGGGAAAACGACAAGGCGCGCACGTACCTAATCATACGTCCGCCCGCCAGGTAGTCATGTCCTGAATTGCTACGGTCCGGGAGGTAAAAAGGGTCATGCAACAGTAGTATCATCAAGCCGAGGAGCGGCGGAAGCCGTTCAAGGTAGTGGGAAGGAGGAAGCATGAAAAAGATACTGATACTTTCGTTCTTCGCGCTGGCGCTTTTGGCGCTGGCAGCCGGCAGCTTTACGGTTTCGGGTTCCCTTGGTTACGCCGGTGGCATTAATGGCGGTATCGAGGCCAGCTGGGATTGCCAGTTGTTCCAGCCCGCCAAGGGCAAGCTGCGTCCGACCGTCGATCTCGAGTACGGCGCCGGCGGCTTCCAGGGGGCGTTCCTGATGAGGCACGTCTTCCCGATTGGAACAGAAGGATTAGGTCTGGGTGGCGGCGTTGGCTTGCGTTACGACGCTGGCGTGCAGGCGTATCTGCGCGGCGACCTGGAGTATAGCCTGCAAAGCGCGCTGGACCTGCCGCTCATTGCCGGTGCCGACGTTGGCTATGCCTACGGCTTTGGCGGCGCCCCTCAGGAAGTGGTGGCTCACCTGAAGTTTGGTTACAACTTCGCCTTCTAGTACCTGCGGAACACAAAAAGAGGCACCGGACCGCGGTCCGGTGCCTCTTTTTTGCGGCCAGTGCTAGGGAGAGGTGAGCAAGGATCCATTCAGGCCAACGTTCACGAAGCGGTGGTTGCCGTAGGCGGACGCCCGCAAGGCGTTGCCGGTAGCGCCGGCATTTTGCTGGCTCCAGGTTACGCCGCCATCGCGGGAAGTGTAGAGGTCGTTGCTGCTATTCCCGACGGCCACGAAAATACCTTTATCACGCCAGTCGTAACCGTAGCTCACCCCGTATAGATCGAAGGTGCCGCCGAAGCCGCTTGGAGCATGCCACTGCAGACCGTCGCTCGAAGTGTAGCTGGAGTAGAGCACGGTGCCGCTGTCGCCAACGACAACGAAGACGCCGTCGCCGTAAGTAACGCCGCGTAGATCGTTGCTAACGCCGCTGGCCGAAGCGCTCCAGGTGCTGCCGCCGTCGTCAGAGATCAGGATGGTGCCGCCGTCACCTACAGCCACCAGATAGCCGTTGTCGCCAACGCTGCCGAACGCGACGCCGTTGAGGTTGGCTGAGGTGCTGCTGACGGTGACCGTTGACCAGCTTTCGCCGTTATCGGTGGACTTGAGTATTTTGGCGCTATCGCCCACCACCACGAATGTGCCGTTGCTGCCGCCATGCGTGCCATCGTAGGCGACGCCGTTGAGGTCGGACGAGCAATAGCCGGCAGATATCTTTTGGGTCCAGTTGCTGCCATCGGCGGATGCTGCCGCCTCGCAGGCTTCGCCGACGGCCATGAAGATTCCGTTCCCGAAAGTCACTCCCATAAGCTCGTTGTTGGTAATGTCGCTGCCAGCCACCTGCCAGTCTGTGCCGTTGCTGGAGTAGACGACCACGCCGCCACTGGATACGTTGCTCTGGATCTGGCCACCGCCGACGGCCACGTAGGTATTGTTGCCGTAGGAAGCGCCGTGCAGGTCGTAATCGGTGCCCGAGCTGCGTGGCGTCCAGAACTCGGTGACCCTGTAGATGGTCAGGTCGAAATTAGCGGTGTGCTGAATGCTGCCGCTGTCGGCCGTCAGGACTAGCTCGTAGGTGTTGCCGAAGTCGTAGCTCTGGCTGCTGTCGGCGCTCACGGTAATGGTATGGGTAGTTGTTCCGTCGGAGCTTATATCGATACTGCTTGGTGAAAAGTTGATTCCGTCGGGCAGGCTGGTGTCGTTTTGTTGTTTCCAGCCGAGGCTGTAAGTACCATTTGCGCCGTGCGAATTGACGGTTAGCGTAAAGGTATTGCTACCGCCACGAGCCAGCCCCATGCCGCTGGGGCTCAGTGAGATGCCGAAGCCGTTCACGTCCAGGGTGAAGTCCGCGTAGCGAGTTCTGCTTACGCCGTTGAGGGTAGCGCTGGCCTCGATGCGGACGTTGAACGTTCCAATATCGGCGCTGTTGGTCGCGCTCAGGGTCAACTGCTGCTCTAGCGGAGTCGAGCTGGTTACGCTGACCTCGCTGGGCGACAAAGTAACGCCACCAGGGTAGCTGGATCCCGTTTGGGCTACCAAGTTGAGCTGGACGTTACCGCTGTAGTTGCTGGGGCTGACCGTCAGGTTGAGGTTCCCGTTGCTATTTTGGTCAACGCCAAGCGAGGTGCCGTCCAGCGAAACCTGGAAGTCGGCCAAGGTAACATCGAGGTCGGCGTATTGGACGATGCTGCCGGACGCAGCCTTGAGGCGCAAATGGTAAATGCCGCTCTCCACGCTGCTGTCAGAGGAAATGG
>JALVWZ010000216.1 GCA_027023115.1 Thermaceae bacterium | reverse complement strand
TCTCGCTCGGCCTGCGCCACCCCAACCTGTTGCGCGGTTTTGCCGGCAAACCCTTTGGCGACCGCGCCTTCGTGGCGCTGGAGTACATGCCCGACGGAACGCTCGACAGCCACATTCGCAAGGGCCACCACTTCAGCCGCGAAGAAGCCCTCTCTTTGGTTTCCCAAATTGCCGCAGCGCTGCTCTACCTGCACGGCCGTGGCATCATTCACCAAGACGTCAAGCCGGCCAACGTCTTCATGAAGGGAAGCGTCGCCAAACTGGGCGACTTCGGCGTGGCCCGCACCAAGGACGACCACAAACCCTTCGAGCGCGCCGGCAGCCCGTTTTACATGGCGCCCGAGCTCTTCCGCGGCCAGCAGGCCACCCCGGCTTCCGACGCCTACTCCCTGGGGGTGCTGGCGCACGAGTTACTGGCCGGGAAACGCCCCTTTTACGGCGACACCTTCGACGCCCTCATGGCGGCCCACCTCACCCAGGCTCCACCACCTTTGCCCAATCTGGGCCTGCCGCCCAAACTGCGCCAGCGATTACGCAGCTTGCTGGCCAAGGATCCCGACCAGCGCACGCCACTAGACAGATTATTGCGCACGCTAAGCGGCGAGCAGACCGTCGAAATTGCCCCAACCGCGAGCGGCGCCGCGGCGTTACCCTGGTACAAGAGGATATTTAGGAGGAAGACATGAAACCCGTATGGCGCCCATCCGAGGCATACACCCGTGGCAGTCACCTCGAGGCCCTGATGAACAAACTGGGCCTCGCCGATTATGACGCGCTCTATCGCTTCAGCATCGAGAACCCCGGCGAGTTCTGGCGGGCGACGCTCGAGGAGATTGGCGTTTCCTGGTTCGAACCCTATCAGAGCTACGTAGACCTCTCCCGCGGCGTGATGTGGCCTGAGTGGTTCCCCGGTGGCAAGCTCAACCTGGCCCATAACGCCACCAGCCGCCACGTCAGCGGCGGGCGGGCGCAGCAATTGGCGCTTGTTTGGGAAGGCGAGAACGGCAAAATAGTGCGCCTCACTTACCGCGAGCTCGACCGCCAGGTAGCGCAGGCGGCGAACGCCTTGCGCGAGCTGGGCGTGGCCCGCGGCGACCGGGTGGGCATCTTCTTGCCAATGCTGCCGGAAACGGCCATTTCGTTTTTAGCCACGGCCCGCATCGGCGCCATCGCCATCCCCATCTTCTCGGGCTACGGCGCCGCAGCGGCGGCCACCCGCCTGGCCGACGCCGGGGCCAAACTGTTGGTCACTGCCGACGGCTTCTTGCGGCGCGGGCGGGTAATTCCCATGAAACCAGTAGCCGACGAAGCGCTAAAAAGGGCCCCCAGCGTCGAACACGTGCTGGTCGTCAAGCGTGTTGACGGCGGCTATGAGATGCGCGAGGACCGCGACCACTGGTGGCACGAGCTGGTGGACCGCCAGCCTGCCGAAGCGCCCACCGAGGTCATGGCCAGCATGGACCCCTTCATGCTCATCTACACCTCGGGCACCACCGGCCGGCCCAAAGGCACGGTGCACTACCACGCCGGCTTCCCGCTCAAGGCGGCGCAGGACATCGCCCACCTCTTCGACCTGCGCAGCGGCGACGTGCTCTTCTGGTTCACCGACATGGGCTGGATGATGGGCCCCTGGGAAATACTGGGCGGCCTGATCCTGGGCGCGACCGTGTTCCTCTACGAGGGCGCGCCCGACTATCCGGGCCCCGACCGTCTCTGGGAAATGGTCGAACGCCATGGCATCACCCACCTGGGCATCTCCCCCACCCTGATCCGCGCCCTGATACCCTTCGGCGAAGAACCGGTAAAAAAGCACGACCTGAGCTCGCTGCGCATCCTGGGCTCCACCGGCGAACCCTGGAACCCCGAACCCTACCAGTGGTTCTTTGAAAACGTCGGCGGCGGCCGCTGCCCCATCATCAACTACTCCGGCGGCACCGAGGTTTCGGGGGGTATTCTCGGCTGCACGGTTTACAAGCCTATCGCCGAGGCCTCGTTCAACACCCCCGCCCCGGGCATAAAGGCAGCGGTGCTAGACGAAGAAGGCCGGCCGGTGGTGGGCCAGGTGGGCGAGCTGGCGGTGCTGGCGCCCTGGCCGGGGATGACCAAGGGCTTCTGGAACGATCCGGAACGCTATGAACAGACCTACTGGAGCCGCTTCGAGAACGTCTGGGTGCACGGTGACTGGGCCCTGGAAGACGAAGAAGGCTACTGGTTCATCCTGGGTCGCTCCGACGATACCCTCAAGATCGCCGGCAAACGGGTGGGGCCGGCCGAGCTGGAGTCGGCCGCCGTCAGTCACCCGGCGGTGCAGGAAGCGGGCGCGGTGGGCGTGCCCCACGAGGTCAAGGGCGAGGTGCCGGTCGTCTTCGTAGTTTTGCGCCCCGAGTTTGCGGCCTCGGACGAGCTGGCGGAAGACATAGCCGAAAAGATAGCCGCGGTCCTCGGCAAGCCGATGAAGCCGGCGGCGGTGCACTTCGTTAGCGACCTGCCCAAGACCCGCAACGCCAAGGTGATGCGGCGACTGCTAAAGGCAGCCTACCTGGGCGAAGACACCGGCGACACCTCGGCGCTGGTCAACCCCGAGGTGCTGGACGAGGTCCGCAATCTGAAAATGTGACGGTCCGAGTTTACGGCGAACCGCAAAAGAGCGGGGCCTACGTACTGGAACTAAAAACGGAAGAAGAGCTGGCGCTGAGCTTTGGCCGCTTCCAAGGCGGTCGCGTGTTCCACGTTCCACCCGGCCGGGTCTATTACGTGGGCTCGGCCCTGGCGGGCCGGCTGCCCAGCCGGCTGCTGCGCCACGCCACCCGCGCCAGCGGTCCACCACACGCGCTGCGGAATGAGCTGCTACGCTACTTCCGCGGCCTGGGCTGGAAGGTCGAGCCGCCCGCGCGCAAGACGCTCCACTGGCACGCCGACTACCTGTTGGAAAGCCGCGCCGAGCTGGCGTGCGTCTACGTCTTTTACGGCAGCGAACCCCGCGAGGCCCTTCTGGAAGCGGCGCTGCGCGCCGCGGGCGCCCGGCCGCTGGCCCCCGGTCTGGGCGCGGGCGACCGACCCGGCGGCAGCCACGTGCTCTTCTCGCCAACGCCGCTAAAGCTGGAAGGGCTCGGCTAATACCGCTTCCAACTCTAGCTCTTCTGTGATAAAATGTGAGCGTAACGGTATTAAGCATCCCCGCTATCAAATGGCTGGATCCGTGGTATCACCCAAGCTGCACGAGTGCGAGCTCTACCGCCCGCTCCCCAAGGGATGGGTGCAGTGCACCGCCTGCCATCACTGGTGCGGCATTGCTCCCGGCGAGGCCGGCAAGTGCGGGGTGCGGCGCAATCTTGACGGCAAACTGTATCTGGTCACTTACGGCAAGGCTGCCGCAGTTCACGTGGACCCGGTGGAAAAGAAGCCGCTCTATCACTTCCTCCCCGGCGAGCCCATCCTCAGCCTGGGCACCGTCGGCTGCAACCTCTTTTGCAAGTTCTGCCAGAACTGGCAGATAAGCCAGTTCCGCGAGTTCAAGGTAAGCCCCGAAACCGGCGAGCCCGACCGCTGGATAGGCGAAGACTGGCCGCCCGAGCGAGTGGTAGCCACCGCCGAGCAGGTCGGCGCGAGCCTGATCGCCTACACCTACAACGAGCCCGTGGTCTGGGTGGAATACGCTCACGACATCGCCAAACTGGCGACCGAGCGGGGTATGCGCAACGTCTTCGTTTCCAGCGGTTTCGAGACGAAGCACGCCTGGAGTTACGTCGAGCCCTACCTACACGCGGTAAACCTCGACCTCAAGGGCTTTACCGAAAAGTTCTACCGCGAGCTGACCGGAGCACGGCTGAAGCCGGTGCTCGAGAACATCGAGTTCCTGGGCACCGAAAAGTGGGGGAAGGTCTGGATGGAGGTCACCACCCTGCTCATCCCCGGCTACAACGACAGCCCCGCGGAGATCCGCGGCATGGCCCGCTTCCTGGCGGGGGTCAACAAAAACATCCCCTGGCACCTCTCCGCCGCTCACCCCGACTACCAGATGCGCGACATTCCCTACACCCCGCACGAGAAGTTGGTAGAGGCCTACGAGATCGGCAAGGAAGAAGGGCTCAACTTCGTCTACGTCGGTAACGTGCGCGACCTGGAGCGCTCCACCACCTACTGCCCGCACTGCGGCGCACCGCTAATCGCCCGCGACGGCTACCGGGTGCACGAGCTCTGGCAGGAGCGCGGCGTCTGCCCCAAGTGCGGCGCTCAGATACCGGGGGTGTGGGACTAGAAAGGAGATTTGTCATGGTACGAAAACCCGCAGTGGCAGGCAGTTTTTACCCAGCCGAGCCGATAGAGCTGGCCCGGATGGTGGAAGAGTTGCTGGCGATGGCCGGGGGCCCGCTTAGCCACGCCCCCAAGGCCGTGGTGGCCCCGCACGCTGGCTACGTTTACTCCGGTCCGGTGGCGGCCTACAGCTTTCGGGCGCTGGAGCCGCGGGCCGGCGAGAACCCTACCGTTTTCGTAATGGGCCCGGCCCACTACGTGGCCTTCGAGGGAGTCTCCACCGGCAGCTTTACCTTTTGGGAGACGCCGCTAGGGAAGATTGAGGTAGACACCGAGCGCGTCGCCGAGCTCCTGGAGAGGTCGCCCCTATTCAACGCCGCCGCCGAACCGCACCTGCCCGAACATAGCCTCGAGGTCGAGCTGCCCTTCCTGCAAACGGTCCTTGGCGAGTTCAAGCTGGTGCCGCTGCTGTTTGGGGTAACCGACCCTATCGCCGCTGGGGCCCATCTGGAGGCGGTGGTGCGCCCCGGCGACGTGGTAGTGGTCAGCAGCGACCTGTCGCACTACCACCCCGACGACGAAGCTCGCGAAATAGACGCGACCACCCTGGAAACGGCGCTCGCCCGCGACGCCGCCGGCCTGCTCGAGCGCGAGGCCTGCGGCCGCCTACCCTGGGCGGCGCTGACAGCCCTGGCCCTGGCCCGCGACTGGCGGCCCGAGCTTTTGGCCTACGCCACCAGCGGCGACACCTCGGGCGACCGCTCCCGGGTGGTGGGTTACGCCGCGTTGCGCTACGACTAGGAGGCGTAGATGAAGCTAACCAACGACGAGAAACGCGCTCTGCTCGACATTGCCGAGTCGGCTATCGCCGAGGCATTAAGCCGGGGACGCGCGACCCCGCCGCGGCTTGAAGAGCTACCGCCTAGGTTAAGGGAGCCGGGAGCCAGCTTTGTCACCCTGACTCAAGGCGGCCGCCTGCGCGGCTGCATCGGCAGCCTCGCGGCGCACCGGCCGCTGGCCGAGGACGTGCACTACAACGCCCTGGCGGCTGCGTTCCGAGACCCGCGCTTCCCGCCGCTGGCTCCCAGCGAGTGGCCCGGCACCGACGTGGAGGTGAGCGTCCTCTCGCCCCCCGAGCCGCTACCCTACGAGGACCTGGGCGACCTCATCCGTAAGCTGAAACCAACGATGGGTCTGGTGCTCGAGCACCCGCGGGGACGGGCAACCTACCTGCCCCAGGTATGGGAGCAGATGCCCGACCCCGAGCTCTTCCTGGCCTCGCTGGCCCAGAAGGCCGGCCTGCCCCCTGCGGTCTACACCGACCCGGCCACCCGGCTCTCGTACTACACGGTCGACAAGTTCACCCGCGCCGACATATCCTAATTCAGCATTCTGGCAGCCTTTGGGCTCCTCAACGTTCCTGCCGGACCTTGCGCCTGCCATGCCTTGCAACATAAAAACACCGACGCCAAGACCGCTAACGGATCTCGACATTGACGGCGGCAGTGATAATGCCCAAACGAAAATTACATTCGGCCAAGGCGTCAGATCAGCAATCGCTCAGCTCATAAGAAGATCAGCGCTTAGCGTAAGGGGGGTCGGTTTGCGCCCAGTTGCGGCAACCAACAGAGCCTGTAATACATTTCTGGTAGCATTTACCTATGAACAAGTACCTTATAGCTATCGCAGTTATCTTAATCGGCAACCTTTCCGCAGCAAGACTGTACGGTCTTAGGATAGCGATGCTAAGTATGCTACCCGGGTACGTGATTGGCGTGCCGGAGTTTGAATACGACGTTAACGACCTTGACGATAATTACACCCTAATATACGGCCTCGGAATGTTAGCAGGAACAAACGACGGGGGCTTTGGCTTTTCCCCTGTTTTTGGCACATACTACTATTTCCAACATATATGCGAGGGCCCCTACATAGCTGCTCGGATAGCCTTTGGTTTTGCTCTCAGAGATGACCCCGAAGAACCCGGCTATGTATTTTCGATGCAAGCTGATAACTTGTCTCTGATCGGTATTAGCGGAGGTTATCGACACCTATTTGAAAACCACATAGACGTATCAGCGGAATTGGGCGTCTTTGGCGGGAAAATGCCATTTGTGGATAAACCAACGTTAGTCCCTGCCATCAATCTGTCGGTAGGGTTGTACTTTTAATGACGCGCCGGCGTTTCATCAACCACTATTCCCTCTTGTGCAACGGCGTCGCTTCGACCTCGGAAATCTGCTGTAGCGGATGCGGACTAAGAATAGGGTCGAGTTTGGCTGGACCCCACGCCAACAAATAACCAACCTGTAATAAACTCCGCCACTGCGCTCCTGCAAGCATCAGCCTAGGATAAACCGCCGCGAACGCACGAAGCGACCAAATGAAACGAAGATAACGGCGAAAACACAATGCAAATCTGCTACAGGCACAACCGTGCGGCTCACGCCGCACGGGCTCCACTTCTGCGCCGCATACGCCACCACCCCGCTCTCGTACTACACGGTCGACAAGTTCACCCGCGCCGACCTGGACTCCCGCCTATAATCGAGGCGAGATGACCAATCCCAACCCCGGCGGCGGCTCGCTGCTCGCCAAACACCTGACCCCGGCAGTCTGGGAAGCCCTGAAAGACAAAGAAACCCGCTACGGGGTGCGTCTGATCGACGTAGTTGCATCCGGCCTGGCCCACCCCGAAAGCTCTATCGGCGTCTACGCCGGCGACGAAGAAAGCTACGACCTCTTCGCGCCGCTGCTGGACCCGATCATCGCCGAGTACCACGGCTTTGGTCCCGATGGCCGGCACACCAGCGACCTGGACCCGGCCCACCTGGACACCCCCAACCCCGACCCCGAAGGCCACTACGTGGTCTCGACGCGGATCCGCGTGGCCCGCAACCTCTGCTGCTTTCCCTTTGGTCCCGCGCTCACCTGGCGCGAGCGGCGTATCGTCGAGGCCACCGTGGTGCGGGCGCTTGCGAGCCTCGAGGGTGACCTGAGCGGCCGCTACTACCCCCTCTACGAGATGGATCAAGCCACCAAAGAGCGCCTCATCGCCGATCACTTCCTGTTCAAGGAGGGCGACCGCTTTCTCGAGGCCGCCGGCCTGAACCGCGACTGGCCCGACGCCCGCGGCATCTTCCACAACGAAAACAAGACGTTTTTGGTCTGGGTCAACGAAGAAGACCAGCTACGCATCATCTCCATGCAGCCCGGGGCCGACCTGGAAGAAGTGTTTGCCCGCCTGGCCCGCGCCCTCGGCGAGCTCGAGCGGCGCCTTACTTTCGCCCGCTCGGAGCGCCTCGGCTACCTCACCAGCTGCCCCACCAACCTGGGCACGGCCATGCGCGCCAGCGTCCACGTTCGCCTCCCCGGGCTGCCCGAAGGGACAATCAAGGCCATTGCAGAAGACCACGGCCTCCAGGTCCGCGGCACCCACGGCGAGCATTCCGACGCTGAAGGGGGCGTGTACGACGTTTCCAACAAACGCCGGTTGGGCATCACCGAGGTGGAGGCGGTTAGGCAGCTCAGCACCGGCGTGCGCGCACTGCTGGCCGAAGCCGGCTAGTTGCGCCGTGCGGCCGCTAGCGAACGCTTCTGACGAGGCGCTGGCGCAGCTTGGGATCGGTCGCGGCCCGGTAAAACGCCTCTTGGTGGTACCTTTTCCAGGGGCTGGCCTTGGCGCGCTGGAGTTCATATTCAATCTGGCGGTACCAGCACTTGCGGACTTCGGCCGCGAGTCGGCCGTCGTCTTCAAAGAAGGGAATGTATGCGTAGTAAGGAACGTCCTCCCTGCGTTCACCCGACTGCCGGCCGAACAAGATGTCCCCTAGGTCCACTTCCTCGCTGTCGAGGTAGGCGCAGTCTTGCGGCAGGCTGAGTACGAGCACCGCGTCGCGGTCCACGAAGTACGAGGTCGTGGCGTACGCCACGTACCGCCGCCCTACGCTGACCGGCAGGAGACCTGAGCGGCTGTCCGGTCCAATATTCCGGGGCAGGTTCATCGCCAAACGGGGGTCGTCGCTTTTCAGACCAAATCGCCGGATCATGCGACCAAGCTCCTTCAGGTAGCCCCCGACAAAGCGCGCGCTACCCAGTTCCCACGCATGGCGCTCGAGCGGATCGCTCGGCGCACCCCCCGAGCACAACTCCAAAAAGCGTTCTTTGCTACGAAGCGCGTCGGCATGGCCCCATAGGCCATCGAACCACCGCCTGAGTTTCGCGAGAACCGCGGAATCCTCGATGAGCATGCCAAGTTCGTAGTTTCGCTCGAATCCTCCCTGGGTGAAGTTGGCCGATCCCACCATCGCCGCGCGCGGTCCCAGGGCTATCTTGGCGTGCAGGTTGGCGAGCGTACGAACCCGTTCCGGAAAGGCGTACAGCAGATTGCTGAGCCGAACGCAGTCCGTGCGGTTGCTGCGGACCAGGTTTTTTTCGTCAACCAGGAGCCGGAACGGGTGATTGAGCAGGCCCTCGAGCTTGTGCGGCCTAAGGTAAGGCGCTGCCACCCGCACCATACCCCCGCCCTGACCCAGCACCGTCTCCAGGGCCTCCTTCGCCGTCAGCTGGAGACCACCGTGCGTAGCAAATAGTTTCATGTACTGATTATAGCTACGTCACATTGGCCACGGACAATACATAATCGATTCCAACCAGAGCAACAAGGGGCCTGTTGAATTATGGAGAATTCCTCTCCCCCAACCTTCCGCTACATACTGTGTAGTACCCACCTCCTACATCCCACTCCCTACTACCTTCCTACCCCCCAATCGCCCCCTCGAGCACCCGCGCCAGCCGTCGCACGCCTTCTTCCATCTGCTCTTCGGGAACGCTAACGAAGGTAAGCCGAAGGGAGTTGGCAAGCCCTCCCGAAGCCGAAAAGACCGGGCCGGGTACGTAGGCCACGCCCTTTTCGACGGCCTCCTCGAAGAGCTCCAGCGTGTTCACGTGCTCCGGCAGGGTAAGCCAGATGAACATACCGCCACGGGGCGGGTTCCAGCTGACCCCATCGGGCAGGTATTTGCCGAGGTGCTCGAGCATAATCTCGGCGCGGCGACGGTAGAGATTGCGGGTCCGCTCCTCCTGCCGTTCGATCACGCCCATCTCGGCCAGCTCCGCCAGAATCGCTTGACCGTAAGCCTGGCTGTGCAGGTCGGCAGCCTGCTTGGCCTGGGCCATCATGTTGATAATTTCGTCGGGCCCAATAGCATAGCCCATGCGCAAACCCGGGGCGACTATCTTGGAAAAGGTGCCCAGGTAGACCACACGGTCTGGGCAGCGCCTTTGCAGGCTGGTGGGGGGCTCTTCCGCAAAATACAGGTGGCCGTAGGGGTCGTCTTCGACCAGTAGCGTATCCAACCGCCGGGCCCAGGCCGTCACCTCGTCACGGCGACCGGCCGGCAACATGCTGCCGGTGGGGTTCTGGAAGTTAGGCAGTACGTAGGCCAGTTTAGGGACTTCGTCGGGCAACGCCTCTGGCAGCAGGCCGTCGGCGTCGGTCGGTACTTCCAGGTAGCGGCCGTCGTAGACGTTCCAGGCCTGCAACGCGCCCATGTAAGTCGGGCTTTCCACCAGCACCACGTCGCCCTCGTCGAGGAACACCCGGCCCAGCAGGTCCAGCCCCTGCTGGGAGCCGGAAGTGATAAGCACCTGTTCCGGGCGCACTCCCTTGCGACGGGCAATGTACTCACGCAACGGCGCCAAACCCTCGGTGGGGCTGTACTGCAAAGCGCGGCTCTTCCAACGCGCCAGCACTCGCTCTGAGGCTTCGGCTATCTCGGGGATGGGAAAGGTCTCGGCCGCGGGGATGCCGCCGGCCAGCGAGATAACTCCTTCGCGCTGACCCAACCGGAGCAGCTGGCGGATTATTGGGTTTTCCATGCGCCGCGTGCGCGCGGCGTAGCGATAAGACGGCATGGGTTCCTCCTCAGTTCAGTCTAAACGTCGAGCACCGCCACCGCCGGCACGTGGTCGGAGGCCTGGGTGTCGTAGTAGATGTAGGCATCCTGCAGGTGGGGCAGCAGGTCTTCGGAGATGATCACGTAGTCGAGGCGCCAGCCGATGTTCTTGGCGCGGGCGTTGAAGCGGTAGCTCCACCAGGTGTAGGCCCCGGCCTGGTCGG
>JALVWZ010000215.1 GCA_027023115.1 Thermaceae bacterium | reverse complement strand
CCCACGGCGTCACGCAGTTCGTGGTCGGCACCGGCGGCCTGCCCCTCTACGGAGACGTTGGTTCGGGCAATCACCTGGCCAAGAAAGTGACCGGGAAATACGGCGTGCTGGAGCTCAAGCTGTACGGTGACCATTACAGCTGGCGCTTCGTGGACGTGGGCGGCAACGTTCTCGACCAGGGCAGCGGCAACTGCCACTCGGCCCCCTGACCCACCGCTCCTTCATGCTCTGGCGGTATCCTGCCGGTATGCGTGTTATTCTCACCTTTGCCCTCGTCCTGGCGCTGGGTATGGCGCTGGGCGGCTGCAAACCCAAGAAAGCGGGAAACATGGAAACAGTAGAGTATCTGTCGCAAGGACCGGAACGCAAGTTCACCAAGCCCGAGGTGGTCATAGACCACAAGAAGTACGACTATTACGCCGAGATCGACACCTCCAAGGGCAAGATCGTCATCGACCTGCTGGAAGACAGCGCTCCCAACACGGTCAACTCTTTCGTCTTCCTGGCGTTGCACCACTACTTCGACGGCTTGAAGTGGCACCGCGTGGTGCCCGGCTTCGTCGCCCAGACGGGCGACCCGACCGGCACCGGCGCCGGCGGCCCCGGTTACCAGTTCGGCCTCGAGATAGACCCCAAGCTCAAGTACGACGCCGCCGGCTGGGTGGGCATGGCCCGCACCGCCGACCCCAACTCCAACGGCAGCCAGTTCTTCATCACCCTGGCGCCCACGCCCCACCTGACCGGCCAGTACACGATCTTCGGCAAGGTGGTCGAGGGCTTGGACGTAGTTAAGAAGCTAACCCAGTCCGACACCATCAAGACCGTCAAGATCCTCAGGAAGCCCAAGTCTTGAAACCAACGATAGTCTTCGACTTAGACGGCACGCTGGTGGACTCGCTGGCCGACATCAAGGCCAGCTTCCGCCACGTATTGCGGCAGGCGGGTTTTCCGGAGCCCGACGACGCGGCGATGAGCCGGCTCATTGGCCGGCCGCTGGCCGAGATGTTTCGCGAGGCGGCCCCCGGCGCCGACGAGCGCGAGCTGGTGGCTGCGTTCCGCGCTTACTACCCCGAGCACCTGGCCGACCACAGCCGCCCCTACCCGGGGGTGCCGGAGCTGCTGGCCGAGCTGGGGCGCGCCGGTTACGCGCGGGCGGTGGCCACCACCAAGAAGACGCCGGTGGCCGAAAAGTTGCTGCGGGCGGTGGGGCTCGCCGAATTGCTCGACTACGTTCAGGGGACCGACGGCCTGCCGCCCAAGCCGGCCCCCGACGTGGTACTGGCGGCGGTGGCGGGGGTCGGCGGCCGCGGTCTGTGGATGGTGGGCGATACCGTTCACGACGTCGGCGCCGGCAAGGCGGCCGGTCTGGCTACCTACGCCGTCACCTGGGGCAATCACGACGCCGCCACCCTGGCGCAGGCCAGGCCCGACAAGCTCGAGCCCAACCTGGAGCCCCTGGCGGAGCTCCTGCTCGAGCGAGCGGTAAGCTGAAGACGGATAATGGCTCTCTACCGCATTCGCGAGCGCCGCGTCTACTGGCGCTGGTTCGCTGAATTGGACCTGGAGGGCGGCCCCACGCTGCGCCTCAGCGGCGACGCCGCCCGCTGGCTGCGCCCCGGCGACGAGGTGGAGTTGAACGCGACCGGCCGCGCCGAGGTGCTCGACAAAGACGAATACGAACTCAAAGCGCAGGGCGTTCCCGTCTGGCCGCCCTTTGGCAGCGAGGAACTAAAGCAGCCCGACGGTTCGCGTCTGCGAGCCCGCGAGGCGCACACGGAAGCCGACTACGAGGCGATAGCCGCGCTCGAGCGCTACCAAGACGCCGGTAGCAAAGCAGTCTGGCGTTGTCCCGACGGCAGCCGTCGCAAAGCGGCCGCCAAACCGCGTTGCGGCCGCGGCTGGGGGCGCTTGCTGGAGGTGGCCGGTTCCTCGCCGGCGAGCCGCTTTTTGATTCTGGAAGTAATAAACCCGGCACCGGCGTCTGTGCACGTCGTCGCCTACCTGCGCCTGGACCCGCCGCTGCCTACCTGGAGCCGGCGCACGCCGGCGGGCCCCGAACGGGGCGTGCGCGAGCGCGCCTTCCCGCCGCCGTGGTTTTCCCCGACTTACGATCCCATGGCGTTGCTGCCGGCCGGCCGCCCCTGCCGCGTTGCGATTCAAGATGCTCTAGACGCTTTACGGCCGGCGGCGGCGCGCATCGGCCGTTTGCTGGTTCATCCCGACCAGCGCGGGCGCGGCCTGGGGGCGCTGCTGGTCCGCCAGGCGCTGAGCTGGGTCAGTGAACGGGCAATTCCCGACGGTCGCCGCGAAAAAGAGCTGGTTTGCGCCCACTGGCGGGAAGCGGCGTTCAACCCGCTTTTCGAGAGGGTTGGCTTTCGCTACCTGGGCGAGGGAGTTTTTGGCGAAG
>JALVWZ010000214.1 GCA_027023115.1 Thermaceae bacterium | reverse complement strand
CTTGAAAACGCACGCTTTTTGGAAACCGACGAAGTCCGCGCCGAAATCGAAAATAAAAGGCGGGCCCTGCTGGCGGGGCCGCGCCCCATGACCCTGGCCGGCGTCAGCTATCCGGCTGAGAAGGAGGCCTTTGGCGAGTACCTGAAAACCGCCTTGGCCTTTGCTCCCGACGTTCCTCCGGCTACGGGCGGCCTGATCATGCCCCATCTCGAGCCGGCGCGCGTTCCCGGCTTGTACGGAGCGGCGGTCAAGGCGCTAAGACAGGTCCCGCCCCCCGTCCGTTTGCTCATCCTGGGCGTCGCCCACCAGGGCCTGGACGAGGTCGCGGCAGCGCTGCCAACCGGTCTGGAGACCCCGTTTGGCACTATGCCGGCAGACATTGAAGCGCTGCAGGCCCTCGACGCGCTACTCCCCTACGAACTCTTCAACTCCACCCTTTCGTTTCAGAACGAACACTCGCTCGAGTTCCCGGCGGTGTTCGCCAGCGCCGCTTGGCCGGATGCCGACGTCAAAGTCCTGCCGCTACTGCTGGATGGCGACCCGAGCCGCAAGGGCGTCCTCGACGAGCTGGCTACGGCCCTCTCCCTCCTGGCCCGCGACTACCCCCTCTACCCGCTGGCTAGCGTCGACCTTTCGCACGTCGGCGCCCGCTTTGGCCACGGTCCGCTCGACGAAAACCTGGCGGAAAAGGCACGCAATATCGACCGGCGCTACCTGGATCTACTCGCCGCGGGTAATTTTGCCGCCGCCTGGGAGCACCTGATGGCTCCGGGCAACCCCACCTATGCCGACGCCTACGCCGCCGTCCACGCCGGCCACAAACTATATAGCGGCAATGGCGAGGTAGCCGCTTACCACCTCTCCCCCGAACTGCCCACGCTCAGCGCCGTCGGCGCCGGCGTAGTCGTGTTTAAGCGCGAGTTGTAACGCCCCAACACGTTGTTCACCAGGCCCCTCCGGGAGGGGGCGGTGCGTAGTACGTAGTAGGTAGTGGGAAGTGGGAAGTGGGAGGTAGCAGGCCGGCGCTTCGTCAACCCCAAGCCAAACTGCAGGCCGTCATTCCAGCCAAGCGAGCCTTTGGCTCGCGCGAGCTGGAATCCAGACCGGCACAGTCTACATCGCCCGTAGTCGCAACAGGTTGTATCGGCGATAAACAGACGGCAACGATAACGAAGCAGCGTTCCAACCCTGACCACCGACGCGGTCATGGGCCCCGCTTTCGCTAGGGTGCCGATTGAAGATTCGCGTGGCAACAGTGGGTAGCGCGAACAACTTGCTCCAGCTTTGCAACTAGCTGATTTTCGAGCCCGGCTCTACCTCGCGCTCGGGCGTGAGTAGCGCCAACGTGCCGCCCTCGCCGCCGGCGGCCAGCAGCATCCCCTGCGACACGACGCCGCGCAGCTTGCGCGGCTTGAGGTTGGCCAGTAAGACCACCTTCTTGCCTACCAGCTCCTCGGGCTTGTAGTGGGCAGCCAGCCCACCCACCACGGTCCGCTCCTCGCCGCCCACGTCCAGCTTGATGACCAACAAGCGGTCGGCGTTGGGGTGTTTCTCGACGCTCTTCACCTCGGCGACCCGCAGGTCCAGCTTGGCAAAATCGTCGTAAGAGATAGTTCCCGCCTGGGCTTTTTCGGGCTGGTGCCGCTCTTTCCCGGTCTCGATCTTGGGAAACAAGATGGGTGCTTCTTCCGGCAGTCGGTGACCGTCGGAGAGGCCTCCCCACTCCGTCACGTCGGCCACGCTCAACTCGCCGAGCCCCAGCGCCGCGCGCAATTCGGCCATCTTGACCGGCATTGCCGGCTCCAGCAGTACCGCCACCGTGCGCAGACCGTCAATGACCGTATAGAGCACCCGGTTGAGCTCGTCTTCGTCCTTTATCTTCCAGGGGGCGCGTTCGTTTACGTAGCGGTTGAGCAGGCGAACGAACTGCAGGACCTCCTCGAGCGCCTGGTTGAACTTCAGCTCGTCCACGAACTCGCGTACCCGCGCGGCCAGCGAAGAGGCCGTGCGGACCACTTCCTCTTCCGCCGGACCCGGCTCTCGCTTTTTAAGCGTGCCGCCGAGGTACTTATTTACCATCGTCCTGACCCTTTGCAGGAGGTTGCCCAGGTCGTTGGCCAGGTCGGCGTTGTAGCGCTCTATCAAGCCCTTCTCGCTGACCGCGCCGTCTAGGCCGTAGGGGGTTTCCTTGAGCAGGTAGTAGCGCACCGCATCGGGGCCGTACTTCTCGGACCACTCGAAGGGGTTGATGACGTTGCCGAGGCTCTTCGACATCTTGCGCCCGTCGGCCAGCAAGTGGCCGCCGACGTTGAGGTGTTTGTATATCTCCACGTCGCCGGCTTTGAGCATCGTCGGCCAGAAGACGGCGTGGGTCTTGAGGATGTCCTTCCCGATCATGTGTTGCGCCGCGGGCCAGTAT
>JALVWZ010000213.1 GCA_027023115.1 Thermaceae bacterium | reverse complement strand
CAAACCTTTAATATGTAAAGACTATAATACTCGCGTGCCCGAGATTTACGTCATATCGCCGCGCGGCTTGCGCTGGCCGTTCTCCAAGGGGCTGGTCGTCGAGTCGCTAACCAACGCCGGCGTCGAGCTGGACGTCGCCGACGAGATAGCCCACGCCATCGAGCAGTCCTTGAACGAGGCCGGACTGACGCAGATAAGCAGCGAGGAGCTCAAGCGGCGGATGACCGCGGAGGTGGCGGCCCGCCTCGGCGAAGAAGCCGCGCAGCGGGTGGCCGGGCAGACGCAGAGCTTCGAGGAGATTCTAATCCGCGACGAACACGGCGAGCGCCCCTTCTCTAAGGGGCTCTTGGTGCGCAGCCTCGAGGAGGCCGGGTTTTCGCTCAAGGAGGCGCACGGTCTGGCCAAGAAGGTTGAGCAGGAGCTGCGCCAGACGGGCAAGTTGCGGCTCGACTCGGAAGAGCTGGAAGACTTGGTTGCCCAGGTCGTCAAACAAACATACGGCAAAGACGCGCGCCGGCGTTACCAGAAACGGCTCGAGTACGGCGGCGGCGTTTTCGTGGTCGAGCCGGGAGGAGAACCGCGGGTGCCTTTCTCCAAGGGCATCTTGGCGCAGTCGTTGATGGCAGCGGGAATGAGCCCCGACCGCGCCTACCGCATGGCGCGTGAGGTGGAGCGTGAGCTGATCCGCCAGGGGCGGCGGGTCATAGAACGCGACGAGCTGCGGCGGCTGGTAGCCCGGCGGTTGGAGGCGCGTATTGGCGAGGACGTGGCCGAGCGCTACCTGGTGCTGCGGGCGGTGCGCCGCTTGGAAAGGCCGATGCACATCCTCATCGGCGGCGTCAGCGGGGTAGGTAAGAGCACGCTGGCGGCCTCGCTGGCCTACCGGTTGGGCATTACCCGCATGACCTCCAGCGACTCGGTGCGTGAGATTTTACGCGCCACCACCACCCGCGACCTGGTACCCACCCTGCACACCTCCTCCTTCAACGCCTGGAAGGCGCTGGTGGAGGTATTGGGGCTGGAGGGCGAACCGGGGAGCGAGGTCATCTTGCAGGGCTTTCGCGACCAGGTAGCCCGCGTCAGCGTTGGCATTCGCGCCATCCAGGAGCGCAACGCCCGCGAACGCACCTCGGTGGTCATCGAGGGGGTGCACGTGGTGCCGGGCTTTCTCAGCCACCCCTTGCAGTCGGAGGTGGTGCAAATCCCTCTTTTAATGGTGGTGCGCGACGAAAAGACCCACCGCGACCGCTTCCGCATCCGCGAGCGGGAAACGCGCGGACGCCGCTCGATGGACAAGTACCTGGCCAACTTTGCCGCCATGCGCATGATCCAGGACCACCTGGAGGCGCTGGCGGGGACCATGGGGGTTCCGGTGATCCCCGGCGACAACATAGACAAGGCCATTGAAAAGGCGCTCGAGGTCATCACCAATCGTTTCCATAGCCTTTACCAAAACAGCGGGGAGCTCAGGTCATGATGCGCAAAATCTTACTGATAAGCCTTTTGTTGCTATTGCCGGTGCAGGCCAAGAACGATGCCTACCTGCGGCGCTTCGACCAGGCTTGGCGGCTGGTGGCCGAGTTCTATTACGACCTCAACTACCGCGGCGTCGATTGGCAGGCGGTAGGCCGGCGCTACCGGTCGCGGGTGGCCTCCGCCAACTCCTGGAGGGAGGTCTACCGGCTCCTGGACGAGATGTACGGCGAGTTGGGCGACGACCACTCGAGCGTCCTCTCGCCGGCGGAGGCGCGCGACGCCCTGCGGGGCGCCATGTGTTACCCGCTGCCCTTCCCGGTGCCGCCGGAAGAGCCCTCGGTCGAGGAGGAAAAGGAGTTTTCCTCGGCGGTGGACGTAGACGATAAGAAGCCTTGGGGCTCTTTCGAATACAGCAAGCGTGGCAACGTGGGCTACCTGAAGCTGCCCAACCTGATTGATGGCTCCATCCCCGACGACCTGGCCGATGCGGTGCGCGGCCTGGAAAAACAGGGGGTAAAGGGCTACGTGCTCGACCTGCGCGACAACCCCGGCGGCCTGGCGCTGGTGATGGCGGAGGTGGCCGGGGTCTTCATGCACGGCCTGCCCTGGCGGATAGTGACCCGCACCAAGGGCGTGATGCCACAGCCGACCATTCCCTTCTGGGGCAAGCCATTGACCAGCAAGCCGCTGGTGGTGATAGTCAACGGCGGCGTAAACTCGGCCGCCGAGGGGCTTGCCGGCGCCCTCAAGCGGGCGCACCGCGCCCGAATACTGGGAGAGCGCACCGCTGGCAACACCGAGGTGGTGCTGCCTTACTGCTTCCCCGACGGCGGCGTGGCCATGCTGGCCAGCGGCGTGCTGGCGCCGGTGGGCGGTCCCACCTGGGAGGGGCGCGGGGTTGAACCCGACATCGTGGTCAAGAACGAAAAGGAACAGCTTGCCAGGGCG
>JALVWZ010000212.1 GCA_027023115.1 Thermaceae bacterium | reverse complement strand
GCATGAGCGCTCTGCTGGAGCTAAACGGAGTAGAAACCGGCTACGGCGAGGTGCAGGTCCTCTGGGGCGTGAGCATGGCCGTCGAGCAGGGCCGCATGACCACCCTGGTGGGGGCCAACGGCGCCGGTAAGACCACCACCATGCGCGCCATCATGGGCATCGTGCACCCCTGGAAGGGCACGGTTCGCTTCCAGGGCGAGGACGTGACCCGCCTTTCCGCCCACGACAAGGCGCAGATGGGCTTGGTGCTGGTGCCCGAAGGCCGCCAGCTCTTTTCCGACCTGACCGTCGAGGAAAACCTGGAGATGGGCGCTTACTCGCCGCGGGCCCGCAAGTCTCTCGACGAGAACATGCGCAAGGTATACGGCTTTTTCCCGCGCCTGGAGGAGCGCAAGCGCCAAAAGGCGGGCACCCTTTCGGGCGGCGAGCAGCAGATGCTGGCGGTTGGCCGCGGCCTGATGGCCGACCCGGTGGTGCTGATGATCGACGAACTCTCGCTGGGTCTGGCGCCGGTGCTGGCGCAGAGCCTCTTCGCCACCCTTAAGCGCCTCAAGGACGCCGGTCTGACCATCTTCCTGGTCGAGCAGAACGTCCACCTGGCGCTGGCTTTGTCCGACTACGCCTACGTGTTGGCCGAGGGGCGCGTCAAGATCGAAGGACCCAGCCACGAGGTGGCCCGCAACGAAGAGGTGCGCGAGGCCTACCTGGGCATCTAGCCATTCCGGCTCGAAGCGGGCGCTTAGCCGGCGCCCGCTTCTTTCTTGCGGCGCTTCTTGCGCTCGGCGCACTCGGGGTGCGGCGCTACTACCACCAGCGCCACCGCTGGTTCGCCGGAGACGTTTTCCAGCGAGTTCACCGCGCCAGCGGGGATGCGCACCGCCTGGCCCGGCTGCAGGTCGGCCTGCTCGCCGGCGACGCTGACTCGCAGGGTGCCCTCGAGCAGGTAGATTATCTTGTCGGCCTTCTTGAAAACGAAGGGTTTTTGCAGCTGCCCCGGGAGCAGCGCGTAGAGGTCGTAGTACATGTGCGGCGAGTCGAAAACCGCGATTTTCTGTTTCTTCTCGGGATCGAAGCGAACCAGGTCGTTAAGAGTGCGGATCTCCATGGTCTTCCTCCGTTAGCAAGCGGGCCAGCGCCCGCAGCGTTTGGTGGTCGGTAAGGTCGCCTTCCATTTCCGGCAGGACGTTCACCGGGGCCAGGCTGGCGCTGCGCCAGCGCTCCAGCCACTCCCGCTGCGCGGCGGCGCGGGCGGCGTAGGGCGGGCAGTCGGGGCACGCGCCTGGCGGCAGCACCCGGTTGAGCACCGCTCTTTGCAGGGGGATGCCGAAACGCCGCAGCGACTTCATCAGCTCGAGGCCCTGGACCACCGGCAACCGCTCCGGCTGGGCTACCACCCAGGCGCGGGTGCGCCCCCGCAGCATCTCCAGAATGCGTTCGGTGAGCTTGCGCCAGCCCTCGATCAGCGCCGAAGGGTCGGCTCCCTGGAGGTAGCCGCGCAGCTTCAGGTAGAGGCGGTGGGCCTGGGTCAGGTGTTCGTAAAAGAGCGCCTGCGCCTCCAGCAGCGAAAGCGTCGCGGCGGTGGGAGCGGCGTCCCAGATGATGCGGCGGTAGCGGCCCGAGTCGGCCGCGTCCAACAGGTAGCTGAGCATGAACTCCTCTTCGATGCCGGGAACGCCCTCGAGGTAATCGAGAATGTCGCGCTCCACCGGCAGCACCGCCGCCAGCACTTGGTAAATCTCCTCGCCAAAGCGCTCGCGCCAGCGCTCGAGCACCGCCCGCCGGGTCAGCTCGACGGCCTCCAGGCCCGGCGCCGCCGGCCGCACCTCGTCGCCCACGCCCGTGAATATCTGCGCCAGCGCGCCGGTGGGGTCGGTCGAAACCAGCAGCACCCGCCCGCCCCGTTCGGCCTCGCGCAGGGCCAGGGCGCTGGCGATGGTGGTCTTGCCGACGCCGCCCTTGCCGCTTACCAGCCACACGTCCACGCCTCCAGCCTAACTTCTCAGACCGGAGCCGGGTAGGCTCGAGACGTGAGTTACGAGGAGTTCGCCGACCTGGTAGCCCGCCTTTGGGACGAGATCCCCGACGAGTTCAAGCGGGACTTGCAGGGGGTGCACGTCCTGCCGCAGCTCAAAGGCGACCCCAGCGGTCTGCCCGGAGTGGTGCGGCTCGGCGAGTACACCGACCCGGGGCCGCCCTCGGCGTTTGCCAGCGGCTTCCACCTGGGCCGCCACATCGCTCTCTTCTACGGCTCCTTCGCCGCGGTGGCCCGCGCCACGCCCGGTTTCGACTGGGAGGCGCAGGTTTGGGAGACCCTGCTCCACGAGCTGCGCCACCACGTCGAGAGCCTGGCCTGGCGCGACGACCTGATCCGGGAAGACCTGCGCCAGCTGGCCGAGCTGAAGCGAAGGCGCTAGCCGGCGCCCTGCGGGCCGGGT
>JALVWZ010000211.1 GCA_027023115.1 Thermaceae bacterium | reverse complement strand
TGGGGGAGCTGTCCGACCGCGCCACTTACCACTACCTGCGAGCGCGCGCCGAGCTGCTTTTGGGTAATCCGGAGCTGGCGGCGCAGCAGGTGGTCCAGGCCGAGGGGCTCGAGGCCGCCGGGGCCGGCCTTTCACACGGTACGGCGATGGTACGTGCCCAGGTTCACCAACAACTGGGCCAGCTGGAGCAGGCCCGCGCCGCCTATCGCGAAGCGGTGGCCCGCGCCAGCGACGCCGAGCAGCCATTCATCTGGCACGAGTGGGGCGTAGCCGAGCTGGACGCCGGCCAGCTGCTCGAGGCCGAGAGCCTGCTGGCGCGCAGCGCCGCCAGCGAGGCCTACCCCTACCGGGCGCAGGCGTTGGCCGACCTGGCCGAGGTCCATTACCGCCTCGGCAACGGCCCCCGCGCCGAGGAAACGGCGCTCGCCGCGCTCACCCTGTTGCCTACGCCGGCGGCTCACATCGTCCTTGGCAACCGCGCCTACGACGTGGGGCACTGGAGCGAAGCGCTGGCTCATTACCGCGCCGCCGCCGCGCTGGCCCGCGAGGGCGAGCGCGACTGGGTGACCGCCACCGAGATGATCGTGGACGTGCTGGCGCAGATGGGTTACCCCAACCCGGCGGAGGTGGCCGACCTGGCCGAGCGGGTGCTGCCGTTCTTACCCCCCAGCGACGAATGGCGCGAGACCCTGCATGGTTACGCTGCCCACGCCCGTAAGCTGGCCGCTAAGAACCGGACGCTGAACTAGCTGCAACCTCCCAACGCGTCGTTCGCAAAGTCCGGGAGGGGGCGGGACTGTAAGTGGTGCGTAGTACGTAGTGCGTAGTGCGTGGGGTGCGGGAGGAAAACAGTTCGCGGTACGTAGTGCGTAGTTCGTGGTGGGTAGTTTTAGTCGAATGCACTATGCACGATTGCTCACTGCGGTGTTTCCACAGGCCACGAGCCACAGACCACTTGCCGGTTTCAAAACTCCCACCCAACCCTCCCCCAAGGGGAGGGAGGTTTGTTTTACGTGCTATAGCTGCAGGTGTACTCACGTCTCCGTGCAGTTCGGGCGGACACACGGGGCCACCCTACGGGGAAGATGGCCGAAAACCAGTGCGGTGCCTCCATGCCAACCCCTGGATTGGTCACAGGCCCCAGCTTTCGTCGGGGCGACGAGAGAATCTAGTGACGACGGGACAGCGTGGGCAACGTGTTCGGACTGCGCAGCTAGCGAGAACCGCTTTGGCCGCGGGGGTGGTTGCCTGTTGATAGTTAGTTAGGTAAACTACACAAGGAGGCTTTGGTGTCGGCAGAAATGGCAGGGGTGAGTGTCGCCGATAGACTGGTCGAGCTGCTGGCCAGGTTGCGGCGTTTGGGGTTGGTTTCGTTACCGCCCACGGTTGCGGGCGTTTCGCCGTCGCTGGCGCCGCTTTTGGAATACCTGGCCGAGCATCCCAACTGCGGTGTCAAGGAAGTGGCAAAGGGGCTTGGTTTATCCCCGCCCACGGTGAGCGTAGCATTGCGCCGTTTAGAGGAGATGGGTTTGAGCTCCCGGCGTCCTCACCCCCGGGATGGCCGTGCGGTGCAGCTCTACCTGACTCCTGTCGGCGAGGACACGTACCGTAAGATGGTGAGCCTGCGCAGGGGTATTGCCACAAAGCTACTCGCGGGCCTAGAACCCGAAGACCAAGAAGAGCTCTTGCGGTTGCTTTCCAAGGCCTTGCGTGTTGACGCTGCTGCCGACAACCCTACTAAAGCCAGATGGAGGAACTCATGAAAATCCTAGTTCAGTTCTTGCACGATCTCGCCGCGGTTATCTGGTTGGGAAACCTAATAATCACCTACTTTAGTATCATGCCTACCGCTCGGCAGGTATTGGGCCCCGGACCCGAGGTCAAGAAGTTCATGAGTGCCTACCAGAAGCGGCAGGGCCCCTACGGAATAGCCGCCATGCTGGTTCTCATAATAACGGGCATGATGATGGCAAAGAGCAATCCCAACTTTGCCCACCTGTTTTCCACCGCCAACACCTTTTCGCTAATCCTAACCGTCAAACACCTGATGGTCATCGTATCCTTTTCAATCGCGCTTTATAGCGGGTTCATACTCAGCAAAGGCGGGCCTGATCCAAAAAAGGAAAAGCTAAGCGGGCAACTTTTGTCCGTAAACGTCTTGCTGGCCTTTTTGATTCTCTTTGCCAGCTCCTGGCTGAATGTCCTTCCGTAGCATCGTGTCCCCGGACAAACACATCTGAGACACCTCAAATAAAATGTGGGGACCACTCCAGGAGAGAGGAGGTCCCCACGGATGCAGCTTACAACGGTTGGCAAGGAGATATGGAGAGCGGCAGGAAAGGCCGAGCAGCTTGAGGAGGCGGGAGCAGGCGACTCTACGGTCAAGGAACGCCTACGAAAGCTCAAGCTGGCAGAGGCGCTTAGGGAACGCGAGG
>JALVWZ010000210.1 GCA_027023115.1 Thermaceae bacterium | reverse complement strand
TGCTTTTCGAGCACGCGGTTGAGGAAGCTGTACCTGGTGGCGAACACCTTGTCGCCTTCGGCCCAGCTGTCCAGGGTGTCTTCGAGAAGGGCGGCGTCCAGCTTGTAAGCCAGGCGCGGCGTCCAGCTGCGGCCGGTGCGGCTGGCCGGCGCCACCACCGCCTTGGCTCCCGCCGCCGCTGCGGCCGCCTGCGCCGCTTTGGCCCACTTTTCGGCGGTGTAGGTTTCAAAGTCGGCTCCGGTGACGGTGAAGACCTTGCTGACGTAGTTCTTGGCCTCCTCGGCCGCCGCATCGGCCCCGGGGCCGATGAGCAGGCCCACCACGTCGCCACCCAGCACTTCGGCCAGTTTACGACCGCGGGTTACGCCTTCCAGAGCGCTCTTACGCAGTTTGCTGCCATCGTGATCAAGTACGACGAGTACCATGCCAGCCTCCCTCAAAGCACCTTGGCTTCTTCGTGCAGCAGCTTGATCAGCTCGGCCGCCGCCGCTGCGGGTTCCTTGGTGCCGTCTATGATCTTGACCTTACGCTCGAGCTCCATTATCTGCTGCTCGACGATCTCCACCTTGCTGCCGCCAACGCCCAGCTCGGCGGCGTCGATCTTCTTGATCTCCTTCTTCTTGGCCTTCATGATGCCGGGCAGGGTGGGGTAGCGCGGCTCGTTGAGACCCTGCTGCGCGGTAAAGACCGCCGGCAGCTCGACGCGCACCACCTCGGCGCCCTCGTCGAGGTCGTGGGTGGCCTTGGCCTTGCCGTCTTCGAGTTCGAAGGCGGTGGTCCAGGTAATCACCGGCCAGCCGAGGGCCTCGGCGGTCGCCGACCCCAGGGCCTGGCTGTCCCAGTCGGCCTGCTGGCCGCCGGTGAAGACCACGTCGGGAGCCTCCTCCGCCAGCACCTTGGCCAGCGCCGCCGCCTGGGTAATCGGGTCTACGTAGCCGGCGGCGGTGATCAGTACGCCGCGGTCGGCCCCCATGGCCAGGGCGGTGCGCATCGCCTCTTCGGTGCGCTCCGGACCGAAGGCCACCACCACCGCTTCGCCGTCGTGCTGCTCCTTGAGCCGGATTATCTCTTCGACGGCGTACTCGTCCATCTGGTCGAGGATCATGGTGGTGCCGCTGAGGTCCACCTGGCCGCCTTCCACCTTGATCTTCGATTCCCCGTCGGGAACCTGCCGGATGATTGCTACGTACTTCATATCGCCTCCTTACTTCAGCGCCCTAAGGATATCGCGGGCGATGATGATTCGCTGTATCTCATTCGTCCCTTCGTAGATCTGATTGAGCTTGGCGTCGCGAAGGAGCTTCTCCACCGGAAAGTCGTTTACGTAGCCGTAGCCGCCGAGGGTCTGAATGGCTTCGTTCGCGGCCTCGAAGGCTATCTCGCTGGCGTAGGCTTTGGCGACGGCGCTGGCGCTGATGTGGGCCGGGTCGCCGCGGTCGGCCAGCCAAGCGGCGTAGAGGGTGTAGATGCGGGCCGTTTCCAGGCCGATCTTCATGTTGGCCAGCTTGAACTGGATGGCCTGAAAGTCGGCTATGGGGCGGCCGAAGGCCTCGCGCTCGAGGGCATACTTGGCCGCTTCGTCGAGTGCCCGCCGGGCCACGCCGACGCTGCCGGCGGCCACCGGAATGCGCGTCTTGTCGAGAGTGAGCATGGCTATCTTGAACCCCGACTGCTCGTCGCCGAGGAGGTTCTCCGCCGGGACGCGCACGTCGTCGTAGATGATCTCGTAAGTCGGCGCGGCCCGCTGGCCCATCTTGCCGTGAATCTTGTTGAAGCTCACGCCTTCACGGTCGTTCTCGACCACGATGGCGATGACCCCCTTATGGCGCATCTCCGGATTGAGGGTGGCGAAGACGACGTTGAAATCGGCCTCCTTGGCGTTCGAGATCCACATCTTGGTGCCACTGATTACGTAGTGGTCGCCGTCACGCACCGCGCGGGTGCGCAGGGCGGCGGCGTCGGAGCCGTTGCCCGGCTCGCTGAGGGCGAACGACGCCAGCGAGGGGCGCTCGGTGAGGGGCCCCAAAAAGCGTTTTTGCTGTTCTTCGCTGCCCGCCAGCAAAATGGGCGTTATGCCCAGCTCCGAGGCCATGGGTATGGTGTAAAAGCCCATGTCGGCCCAGCCCAGTTCCTCGCCGATTATCACCTCTTCGACGAGCCCCAGCCCGAGGCCGCCGGCTGCCTCGGGAACGCTGATGTTGAGCAGGCCGATCTCGTAGAGCTGCTCCACCAGCTCCCAGGGAACGCGGGCCTGTTCGTCGTTTTCCTTGGCCACCGGGGCCACCTGCTCCCTGGCGAAGCGCCGGGCTAGCTGTTGCAACTGCTTTTGCTCGTCGGTCAGAGAAAAATCAAGAGCCATAAAACTCCTCCCCTCGGCGGACGGAGGGCACTCCTTTGACTCAGTCTAATAATATTGGGGCCCCGCCGCAAGCCGTTAT
>JALVWZ010000209.1 GCA_027023115.1 Thermaceae bacterium | reverse complement strand
TGACCAAGATTCAGGGCCAGTCGGTGACCCATCCCACCACCTTCGCTCAGTGGGCCACCATTACCGCCCTGGAAAGCCCCGAGAGCCTGGAGTTCATCGAGTCTTCCCGGGCCGCCTTCCGCCGCCGCCGCGACTTCTTCACCAAGGGCCTCAACGAGCTGGGGCTGCCCACCAACCTGCCCCACGGCGCGTTCTACGTAATGCCCAACGTGGCGGCGATCGACCCCGACGAGCTGAAGGCGGCGCAGGTCATGCTCGACCAGGCGCGGGTGGTGGTGGTGCCCGGAACCGACTTCGTAGCGCCGGGGCACGTGCGCATGAGCTACGCCACCAGCGACGAAAACCTGGAAAAGGCGCTCGAGCGCCTCGCCAAGCTGCTGGGCTAGCTGCAACTTACCAATACGTTGTTCACGAAGTCCGGGAGGAAGCGGTACGTAGTGCGTGGTGAATAGGTTGCAGGAGGTGGGTTGTAGGAGGTGGGCGGAGCGGGTAACGGCATCGGACGTCTGCCTCATGCGACGCCCAAAACCCCCACCCCGGCCCTCCCCGAAGAGGAGGGAGCTTTATCTGACGCGGACTGCAAGCTGCCGCCTTCTGTCTGGTACGAACCGCAATCCGCAAGCCAAAGACTACAAGCCACTTGCCGCTTTTCCCGATTCCCCGGACGAGGCCGGCTAGGCCGGCCGAGATCCGGGGTCCATGCCGGAAGAGAAGCTGGGGTTCTGCTATCGCTGACGTGCAAACGCTGGAACGTAGGGGGAGGTTTGAAACCTTCCCCTACCGGTTAAGAGCCGAAAGCCGGGCATGGCGCTATTGCAGGCCACAAGATACGAGCCACGGGCCATCATCCCGTCACCGTCATCACGTACCAGGCACTACGACTACGTACCACGTACCCACGGGGCGGACACGCGGGTCCGCCCCTACGCTACGGCGGGAGAAATACACCACGAATCACGAGCCGAAACTACAGGCCACAAGCTATAGGCCACTTGCCGCCGTTTCGTCATCCCAGCCAAACGAGCCTATTGGCTCGCGCGAGCCGGTCCAAACCGGCGCAGTTTCCGTCGCTCTTGAGGGCTTTAGGAAAAATGATGGCGATGCAGAGCCCTGAACGTGACTCCCGAAACGGTCCTGGACCCCAGCTTTCGCCGGGGTGACGATGGATGCTGCTCGTGACGACGAGGCGGCGCGAACGACGGGGTTAACTGTACCTAGTAGCTGCGTTGTACGGTCTGCAGGCCGCGCTCCTGCAACCACCTCACCAGCAGCCCCACCGCCTGCTTGACGCCGGCCGTGACCAGCGGGCTGCAATTGGCGCGCAGGCCTACGTAGACCCCCTTGCTGCTGGGGCGCGCCTCCAACAGCACCTCCTGGGCCAGGTCTTCTTCCTCGACCCGCGCCAGCACCACCAGCCCCTCACGGCCCTGCCAGGCCTCGAGCAAAACTACGTTAGCGGCGGGGCCCGTTTCCACCAGCTTTTCAAAGGCGGCGGCGGGCGGCAGTTCTCCCTGCATTAGTGCGTGTGGCACCGGATACCTCCTGACCGGCGGAAACTCGCGGGGCGACTCCGCCGTCTTCACGAACTCGGCGTGGAATATCGGCTTGGACTGATCGAGCCACTTGCGGGCGTACTTGGTGCGCAGCGTCTCGGGCGGCGGCGGAGCGCTCCGGACCGCAAACAGGCCGCTGGCGCGGGCCTCGGCCAGAGCGAAGTGAAAGTACTCCTCGTGGTCGGTGGTGAACAAAAGGCGCCCATCCGCGGCCAAGCGGGTGGAGAGGAGCTCGAGGAAGGGAACCCGCAAGAGCCGCCGCTGCTGGTGCTTTTGCTTGGGCCAGGGGTCGGGAAAGTTGACGTAGACGCGCTCCAGCCCCTGCGGGGGCACCAGGTTGCGCAGCAAAAAACGGGCGTCACCGCGGTAAAGGCGCGCCTGCCGTACCCCCTCGCGGCGCAGCCGCCGCAGCGCCCGGCTAACGCTGGCCGGCGCTACCTCGGCCCCCAAGAGGTTCCAATCGGGCCGGGCGCGGGCCAGCTCCACCAGGAAGCGGCCGTCGCCAAAGCCGATCTCCAGCACCAAGGGCCCGCCGCGGCCGTAAACTTCGCGCGGCGAGAATGGAAAAGGCAATTCGGCGGGCCTAAGCAGCACGCACCGGTTATACCAGATTTCCGCCGCCGGACGACGTTACGAAGCCGGCGCGCTTGCGCCCGACCGGCAGGGGCGCGAGACTAGAAGGGTGAGCGAACGACTCTTCTGGCAAGACCCCTACGCCACCCGCTTCGAGGCCACGGTCACCCGCGCGGAGGAGGAAGAAGGCCGGTTTTTGGTCGAGCTCGACCGCACCCTCTTCTACCCCACCTCCGGCGGCCAGCCGCACGACACCGGCACCCTGGGCGGGGTGCGGGTGCTGGACGTGTTCGAGCCCGAAAAGCACGGGACGCGGATCGT
>JALVWZ010000208.1 GCA_027023115.1 Thermaceae bacterium | reverse complement strand
CGCTTGTGGACCGTCGCCATGCCGGTACCGAGGGCCTTAACGGCTTGCCAAACTTCGCTTAGCAGGCTCATCTTACCTCCAGATCAGGCGCATGTAGGCCGCCAGTACCAGTCCGAAGAGGGCCAGGGGTATCATCGCCTTCCAGGCGAACTCCATTAGTTGATCGTCGCGGTAACGCGGCAGGGTGGCGCGGATCCAGAGGAAGATCCAGACCCAGACCGCGGTCTTGACGGTGAAGTAGAGGCTTTGCAGGGCTCCCGCCGCCAGCGTACCCGGCTCGAGCCCAAACAGCGGTCCGTGCCAGCCACCGAAGAAGAAGACTACGATGAGCGCCGGCAGCAGGAAGAGCTCGACGAACTCGGCCAGGAAGAAGAAGGCAAAGCTCATTCCCGAGTACTCGACGTTGTAACCGGCGATCAGCTCCGACTCGGCCTCGGGGAAGTCGAAGGGAATGTGCTTCAGCTCGGCCAGGCTGGAGATGACGTAGAGAACGAAGGGGATGAAGAGCGGCACGACGTTCCAAAGCCCCATTTGCGAATCGACTATCTTGCCCAGCGAAAGGCTACCGCCCCAGACGGCCACCGAGAGGAAGACCAGCGCCAGCGGAATCTCGTAGCTGACCATCTGCGCGCCGGCGCGGAGCGCCCCGACCAGGGCCCACTTGTTGCCCGAAGAAACGCCGCCCAGCAACACGCCGTAGGTGCTGAGGGTGGAAACCGCGATCAGGTAGATCAGGCCGACGTTGGTATCGGCCAGCGTCCAGCCGGAGGCGAAGGGGACGACGGCGAAGATGGCGAAGGAAGAAACGAAGGTCACCGCCGGCGCCAGCCGGAAGGTGAGCCAATCGGCCGCCGCCGGTACGAAGTCTTCTTTGCCGAGCAGCTTGAGCGCGTCGAAGACGGTCTGGATGCCGCCGGCGGGGCCGTAGTGCATCGGGCCGTAGCGCTCCTGCACCTTGCCGAGGTACTTGCGCAACGCCAGGATCAGCATCAGCGCGATGACCGCCGAGAGCAGGAAGAGCATCACCACCTGGGTGGCGCGCATTACCACGTAGCCCCAGCCCGCCGTCCAGCCGAGGGCGTCGAAGAGAGCGGGAACGCCGGCGTAGGTGGCAATCACGAAGCCCCAGAACGCGAAGACGTAGAGCGAGTAGACCAGGCGCTCCAACCAGGGCCTGCTGCGGCCGGGGTCGTAGCCGATCCGCTTGATGCGGAAGTGCCGGTCTTCAGGGATGGGAATGTAACTCACGCTGCACCTCCTAGCGGTCAATCTCCCCGAAGACGGGGTCGAGGGACGAGAGGATGGCGATGGCGTCGGAGAACTTGGCGCCAATGAAGAGGTCGGGGATCACCTGCAGGTTGGTAAAGGCGGCGCCGCGGTGCTTGATTCGGTAGGGGCGGTCGCTGCCGTCGCCCACTACGTAGACCCCCAGCTCGCCGCGGCTGTTCTCGACGGCGCGGTAACGCTCGCCGCTAATCTTCAGGCGCGGCGAAACTTTGCCCTTGTAGGGGCCGGTCTTGGGGGTTTGCTCCAGGAGCTGCCTGATGATCTTGCAGGCTTGGTATATCTCCTGGAAACGGACCCAGAAGCGGGCGTAGGTGTCGCCGTCGGGCGAGGTGGGAACCTCGAACTCGACGTCGGGGTAGGCGTCGTAGGGAAAGGCCTTGCGCACGTCGTAGGCCACACCGCTGGCCCGGAGCACCGGACCGGTGACGCCACGGGCGATGGCCCGCTCCTTGCTGAGCACGCCGACGCCCTTGGTGCGAGCGTGGACGATGGGGTTTTCCAGCACCAGGTGCTCGTAGTCGGGCATGCGCCGCTCTAGATGGTCGAGGAAGTCAGCCACGTCCTTGAAGAACTCGGGGTGCACGTCGCGGCGGACGCCGCCGAAGGTGTAGTAGTTGGGCAGCATCCGCGCGCCCGCCGTCCGCTCGACGATCCCCAGGATTATCTCGCGGTCCCAGAAGGTGTAGAGGAAGGGAGTGATGGCGCCCAGGTCGAGCATCGCCGTGCCCATCCAGACCAAGTGGCTGGCGATGCGGAAGAGCTCGAAGAAGATGGTGCGGATCTGCTTGGCCCGCTGGGGCACCTCGACTCCCAGCAGGTCCTCGACCGCCAGCACCACCGGCAGTTCGTTCTGGGTGCCGGAAACGTAGTCCATGCGGTCGGTGTAGGGGACTACTTGGAAGTAGGTCCGCGCTTCTTCGATCTTCTCGTGGTTGCGGTGCAGGTAGCCGATGTGGGGTACGGCGCGGGTAATGCGCTCGCCCTCGAGGCCGATCACCACCCGCAGCACGCCGTGGGTGGCCGGGTGCTGCGGACCCATGTTGACCACCATCTCGTCGCTGCGACCCGGTACCGGGTCTACGCTAATCGTGCTCACTCGGCCTCACCTCCTTCCGCCTTCTCGCCGCCTTCTTCCTGCGGCGGTGGGGGCTCCACCCAGGGG
>JALVWZ010000207.1 GCA_027023115.1 Thermaceae bacterium | reverse complement strand
TATGACTTCCCGAAGATTTCGCGAGCGACGCGATGCTCAACGTAGCTGGCCGTGCCCTCGTTGCGCTCGGAATAGTCGTCGAGCAGCCGCGCGCCTTCGTTGTGCGAAAGGGTGCTGCGGCGCGCGCGGATGGCCGCTGCGAGCACGGCGGATTTCTCTTCCAAGGGGCGCGTCGCGCTGTTATAGAGCGATTCTTCCAGCATGCAAAGGGCCAGATAGTCGGCGTCGAGTTCGGGGTAGTAGGCAAGGGCCGCGAAAAAGTCGAAGCCCGGCCCGGGCTCGAAGCCGCCGTCCTCCTGGTAGACGTGAAAGGCTTCGTGGTAAGCGAGCGAAACCAGCCCCGCTTCGTCCTTGACGAAATTGGCGGGTACGATGGCGGTCTCGACGCCACCGATTTTCATTCGCGTAGCTGCGTGCAGCGAGGGCTTTTCAGCAGGTGGGGAGGGATGGTTGAGATAGACGATCTCGCGCTCGTCGTAGATGGCAAAAGGAACGCGGCCAACGTCGAACGCCGGCCAAACTTCGAGGGACTGCTCGAGGTGCGCCGCGAGCAGCCGCGCGGCTTGCCTGGCTTTCATGGGAATAGTCTATCAAATAATCTCCCGCAGCCCCACCGCTTCGCCGCGCAGCTTGAGTTCGCGCTTCAGGGCCTGGTGCTCCGGTTCGGTGAGGAAGGGGTCGGCCTCGAGGATACGCCTGGCGGTGGCGCGGGCGCTTTCGATGATCTCCACGTCGCTGGCCAGATCGCCCAGTTGCAGGTCGGGCAGGCCCGACTGGCGGGTGCCGCGTAGCTCGCCGGGGCCGCGCAGCTTTAGGTCTTGTTCGGCTACGTAAAAGCCGTCGGTGGACTTTTCGATCACCCGCAGCCGCCGCATCGTCTTGCGGCTGGTATCGCCGGCAATGAGTACGCAATAGGCCTGCTCGCCGGCGCGGCCGACGCGGCCCCGCAACTGATGCAGCTGCGCCAGCCCGAAGCGCTCGGCGTTTTCGATGATCATCAGGTTGGCACCGGGAACGTCCACGCCCACCTCGATCACCGTGGTGCTCACCAGCACGTCGAATTCGCGGCGGCGGAAGCGCTCCATAAGTTCGTCCTTTTCCTCGGTCTTCATGCGACCGTGCAGCAGCTCCACCCGCGCCTCGGGCAGCATCCGGGCCACCTCCGCGGCCAGCACGGTGGCGGCCCGCACCTCGGCCATCATCTCGGCATCTGATTCCTCGATCAGCGGTGCGACCACGAACACCTGCTGACCCTCGGCGATCATCTTTTCGGCGAAGCGGTAGGCGTCGCGGCGGCTCTTTTCGGTCAGCAGCCGCGTCTTGACCGGCTTGCGCCCCGGTGGCATTTCGTCGATCACGCTTACTTCCAGGTCGCCGTAGAGGGTGAGCGCCAGCGAACGGGGGATGGGGGTGGCGGTCATCACCAGCACGTCGGGCCTCCCCTGCAGCAGGGCGCGCCGCTGCATGACCCCGAAGCGATGTTCTTCGTCTATCACCGCCAGGCCAAGCTCGCGGAACCTGACTTCCTTTTGAATCAGCGCGTGGGTGCCCACCACCACGTCCACCTCGCCGGAGGCAATCTTTTCGTAAACGCGCTTTTTCTCGCCGGCCTTCATGCTGCCCGTCAGCAGCTCCAGCCGCACCCCCAGGGGCCAGAGGTAGCGCGTCAGGCTTTCGAAATGCTGCTTGGCCAGGATCTCGGTGGGCGCCATCAGCGCCCCTTGTTTGCCGTTCTTGACCGCGACGTATAAGGCGGCCGCGGCCACCGCCGTCTTACCGGAGCCTACGTCGCCCTGCAAGAGTCGCGCCATCTGCCGCTCGCTCTGCATATCGGCCAGAATCTCGTCCAGGGCCCGGCGCTGGGCGTTGGTCAGCTCGAACGGAAGCGAGCCGGTAAACGCGCTTAGGTCTTCTTGGCGCACCTCGAATATCTGCCCGACCAACGCCGAGGCGCCCGAGGTGAGCATCACCCGCAGCTCGAGGAACAAAAACTCGTCGAACTTGAGGCGTTCCAGCGCCCGCGCCAGCGCCTGCTCGCTTTCGGGAAAGTGCATCTGCCGCAGGGCGTAGTCGAGCTCGGCCAGGTCGAGATCGCGGCGCAGACTTTCGGGGAGCGGGTCGGGGATTTTCTCGATTGCCTCCAGTGCCCGCCAGACGCTGCGGCGCAGCCAGGCCTGGCTCATCTTCTCGCCCAGACTGTAGACCGGCACGATGCGGCCGGTGGAGAGCTGCTCGCCGCCTTCGGCCTCGAAGTACTCCACCGCCAGGTTGCGGACCCGGCCGCGGACGTTGTAGCGCCCGGTGGCTACTATCTTTTCGCCCTCGTTGAGCTGCCCCAGAACCCAGGGCTGATTGAACCAGACGGCGGTCAGCTTGTGCCCGCGGTCGTCCACCAAGCGCGCCTGGGTTATGAGCATCCGCTTGCGTGGCGTCTTGACTTGGCTTTTGGAA
>JALVWZ010000206.1 GCA_027023115.1 Thermaceae bacterium | reverse complement strand
GGCGGGGGAGTTTTCTTTCAGTAGTCGTCGCTGTAGTAGTCGGCCGAGTAGTCGTAGCTGTTCGTGGAGCTGTCGTAGCTGCAGCCGTTGGACCCCCAGCAACCGGTGGTATTGGAGATGTCGCTGCTGACCTCTCCCCAGGCGCCCATCGTATCGGCGCTGACGCCGCCTGCGCCGCCGCCGGAGTTACCGGTAGCCTCGGCTATCAGCTGGCGGGCCGTTTGCTCGCCAAAGGCCAGCACCAGCACGTCTGTTATGAAGGCGCGCTTGTCGGCCACCGGGGTTTGCGCCCAGTTGGCCTGAGCGTTGGTCCAGATGCGGCGGGCGCGAGAGAGGATTACCTGTTCCTGCTTACCGCCCTGGGGGTATGCCTTGATGAGCGCCTCGAGGAGCTGCTGCTTCTCGGCCTGGCCGTAGCTGACCTGGCGCCCCAGTTGCTGCAGCGAGAACTCCAGGGCCTCGATGAACGCCATGGCGTTGTCGAGGGTTAGCTCGGCGTACTGGCCGCGGGCGATAACCTGACCGCCGCTGCCAACGGATTGGTTGCCGCCGAGGGGGTGGTTGCCGCCGCTCGCCGCTCGCCTTTGCAATCTGTAGGTCTGGTTGCCGGCCTGCAGGAGTAACACGCCGCCGTCCAGCTTGGCGGCAAAAGGGTAGCTCTGGCCCCCGCTCTGGAACTGCCCCTGCATGACCCCGCCGCTCACCTCGCCGCGCAACGGATAGGTTTGGCCGTTACTGACGATCTGGCCGCTATACTGCCCCCCGCTTCCTTCAAAAACCACCGTCAAGCCGTCGCCAGCGTAGCTGCCGGCGAATGAGCCGCCGGATGGGCGGGGGGCCGCCAGCGGGTTGCCGCCGCCAGCGCCGGCCTGGCGGGTCATCAGGTACTGCACCGCCCGATCCGGGTCGGGGTTGCCCTCGGCGTCGAAGGGGGCCAGCGTGAGCTGCAGCTTGTCGCCCTGAGCAACCATTTCGAAGTAGAGTTCGCCCTGCTCCGAATAAACCACGCCGTAGACGCCTTCTTTGTCGATGGCGCCCTCCAGTTTGAAACTCACCCCACCGCCCTGCAAGACGCCCTGTACGCCCTCCTCGCTTTGTTGCAGGGTGAGGGTCACGGGCCCTTTTTGCCCCTGCATTACGTATGTGCCGCTATAGTTCTGAGCCAATGCCAAGGTGAATACCAGCGCCGTCAAGGCTATTGCTATATGCTTCACTACGTACCCCCACTATTACCGATTTGCCCTGCTTTACCAAAGTATAACCGCCGGATACTCAGCCTGTAAAGTACGATATAATTGCTTTGCAACAATGCGGAACGGTGCAATAGCTTTGAAACGAACGCATCCGCCGGCGCAAGGAGGTTGCAAGACCGCGTCGCAAGTTGCAGGGGGGCAACGCGCGTGCTTTGGGGAGTAATCGTGGCCGTGCTCACCGGCGGCTTCATTGCCGCTATGGGGCCGATCAACGCCGCTCTCAGCGAGCGCGTCGGCGCCTGGGGGATGGTTTCGCTGGTGCACTTGGTGGGGCTACTGACCGCCGCGTTGGGGCTTTTGCTCTTCGCCGCCCGTGGCCGCCCTGTCGCCGGCGGCCCGGAGAGCCGTTACCTGCTGTGGTCGGCGGCGGCTTTGCTGGCGGCGGCGCTCGTCTGGTTGCTCGTCGGCGGCTCGCTCAGAACAGCGCCACCCTACGGGCTCGTCGGCGGCGTGCTGGGAGTGCTGGTGGTCGTCGGCACCGTCGCCGCCATCCAGCGTTTGGGGGTCTTTACCGCGCTGACGCTGGTGGTCTCGAGCCAGCTGGTGACCGCCCTTTTGATAGACGGTTTCGGCTGGTTCGGCCAAGCGGTTGTTCCCGTCACACCGCTACGGTTGGTAGGTCTTTTGAGCGTCCTGATCGGCGTGGCGCTCGTCTTGCGCGGATAACCTGGGGACTAACCAGATTTTTCGTGTATGCGCTGGCGGATCAGGTAGATAGCCACCGCCATCGCCAGGGTAATCCCGCCGAGAACCGCCAGCTCGATCATCGTTTGGTTGAACTCCGCCTGCGGCAGCGCCTTTTCCTGGGCGCTGAGGGTGGCGGTCATTACCAGAATGCGGCGAACCGAGGCGATTATGCCCACGATCAACACCGGCTCGATGTGCAAAACGCCGGTTTCGAGAAAGTTGATGGTGGTGTAAACGATCTGCGCCAGCATCAGCGCCAGCAGCGAGCCGTTGAGCAGCTCCAGCGTGCCGTTGGTAAAGCCGGCTTGCATGAACGCGTCGCTGACGCGAACCACGGTGTAGCCGAGGTATACCAAAGCGCCCAGCACCAACAGTGAAGCCACCAGCCAGTAGATGAGCCTTTCGCCCAACTCGAGTAACGGAATCATTCGCGGTGACTGCTGCACGACCCCAGTCTACCGCGGCGGTAAGCTGAAGCATGGCCCGCCATCTGCTCTACGTCCGAACCGAACCCTCGCGGGC
>JALVWZ010000205.1 GCA_027023115.1 Thermaceae bacterium | reverse complement strand
CCACGGTGTTCCTATGGGCCACGAGCCGCTTGCTTGTTTTGCCTCCCCCGATGGGGGAGGCAAAACAAGCAAGCGGCTCGTGGCCCATAGGAACACCGTGGCGCGTCAGCGCGTATGGCACATTCGATTCATACTACTTACAACGAACTACATACCACGTACCATGCACCACGTTCCACATCGCCCGACTTTGTGAACTGCGTTTTGGGAGGTTACATCTAGCAATCGTTACCGATTGTCCCTGGCCGCCGGCAGTATAAAGAGGTAGGCCCTAATAGGCCGGGAGGCAATACGATGCGTGATTTGCGAGTTTACGGGATACAGCCCAAAGGAAAGGTATTTTGGGACACTCCAACGCCAGTTTTGGTAGAGCACGCTCTGCAGCGGGGGCAGGCGATGCTAGCCCACAAAGGGCCCATCGTGGTAGACACCACTCCCTACACCGGCCGCAGTCCTCACGATAAGTTCGTGGTGCTCGAGCCGAGCGTCGAGGCCGATATCTGGTGGGGCGACATCAACCAGCCCTTCGACCCAGAAGCCTTCGACGCCCTTTACGAGCGGGTTGCCGCCTACCTCTCCGAGCAGGACATTTACGTGCAAGACGTCTACGCCGGCGCCGACCCCAAACACCGCCTGGCGGTGCGGGTGATTACCGAAAGTCCCTGGCACGCCCACTTTTCGCGCAACATGTTCATCCTGCCGCGGCGTTTCCAGTCGGGTGACGTGATCGAGCCCTTCATGCCCGAGTTCACCGTGGTGCACGCGCCCAACTTCAAGGCCGTGCCGGAGCGCGACGGAACCCGCAGCGAGGTCTTCGTAATCATCAACTTCACCCGCAAGCTGGTGCTCATCGGCGGCAGCCACTACGGCGGCGAGGTGAAAAAGTCGATCTTCTCGGTGCTCAACTACCTGATGCCCAAGAAGGACGTCCTCTCGATGCACTGTTCGGCCAACCTGGGCAAGAACGGCGACACCGCCATCTTCTTTGGCCTGTCCGGCACCGGTAAGACCACCCTCTCCACCGACCCTAACCGCCCGCTAATCGGCGACGACGAGCACGGTTGGGGTGAGGACGGCGTCTTCAACTTCGAGGGCGGCTGCTACGCTAAGGTGATCAACCTCACGCCGCAGTCGGAGCCGCTGGTGTACAAGGCGTCGATGATGTTCGAAAGCATCCTCGAGAACGTCGTGGTCAGCCCAGACAGCCGCCGGCCCCTCTTCGATGACAACAGTAAGACCGAGAACACCCGCTCCTCCTACCCGCTGGAGCACCTGGACAACGTGGTGCCCAGCAGCATGGGGCCGCACCCGCAAAACATCTTCTTCCTCTCTGCCGACGCCTTCGGCGTACTGCCGCCCATCGCCCGCCTGACGCCCGAGCAGGCGATGTACTACTTCATGAGCGGTTACACCGCCAAGGTGGCCGGCACCGAGCGGGGCATAACCGAGCCGGTAGCCACCTTCTCAGCATGCTTTGGCGCGCCGTTCTTGCCCCTGCACCCGGCCCGCTACGGCGAGATGCTGCGGGAACGCATCGAAAAGTACGGACCTCGGGTCTGGATGGTCAACACCGGCTGGACCGGCGGCCCCTTCGGCGTAGGCAAGCGGATGTCGCTGGCGCACACCCGCGCCCTGCTCACCGCCGCCCTAACCGGCGAGCTCGACAATGTCGAATACGTCGAAGACCCAATCTTCGGCTTCGCCGTGCCAACCTCCGCCCCCGGAGTGCCGAGCGAGATCCTGATCCCCAAGCAGACCTGGCCCAACCCGGACGACTTCGACGAGGCGGCCCGCAAGCTGGCGCGGATGTTCCAGGAAAACTTTGCCAAGTACGCAGAAGGCGCCGGCGAGGAAGTATTAAAGGCCGGACCCCGGGTCTAACCCGGTTAGGCGATACACGGCTGCGCCTGCGGGCGCAGCCGTGCCGTGTAGAATGAGCTATGGTTTCAAACCTGGCGCGGGCTTTGGTATGGGTTGTTTTCCTGATCGGCGGAGCCATTTTGGGCGTCTGGCTGGACCTGCGGCTCTGGCCCGACTGGTGGCATAGCTGGTTCTGGCACGCTCTGAGCTTTTTGCTGGGTGCGGCGGTTCTCTGGCTGGTACTGCGCATCAGCAAGGTGACCGGGCGCTGGCTGGCCCGCTGCGGCCGCCAGGGTAGCATTCCGCGTATGCAGACCAACCGTCTGGTAACGGTCGGTCCCTACTCCTGTATGCGCCACCCCATGCACCTGGGCCTGATGCTCTTTCCGCTGGCGGTGGCGCTCTTGCTCGGATCGCCGGCTTTTGCCCTGATAATCGCGCCGCTGGAGGCGCTGGCGATAGTGGTAATGGTCTTCTTGCTGGAAGAACGCGAAGCGCGGCTCAAGTTTGGCGCCGCCTACGCCGCCTACGCCAGCCGGGTGCCGCCTTTCAACCTTTCCGGGGAATGCCTGCGCCGCTTGCTGGAGCTACCTCCCGAAGAGCC
>JALVWZ010000204.1 GCA_027023115.1 Thermaceae bacterium | reverse complement strand
GGGGGCGCAATATCATTCCCGCCAAGCTGGGCCTCTTCCCCAAGATCAGCCCCGAGCTGGTGGTAGAAAAGAACCCCCAGGTGATCATCCTCGGCGACGCTCCCTACGGCGTGACCGCCGCCAAGATCGCCGCCCGCCCCGGCTGGTCGGGCATTCGGGCGGTCAAGGAAGGTCGCGTTTGCGAGCTGAGCAAGGCCCAGACCGACGTGGTGCACCGTCCCGGCCCACGGGTGGCGGAGGGCCTCGAGGTGCTCATCAACTGCATCCACCCGGGCTTGCTGGGCAAGTAGGCGCAAGTTGCGCGCACTCGGCTGGTTGGCTCTACTCACGGCGCTGGCGGTGTCGGTGGTGCTGGCGGTGATGGTGGGCTCGGTCTCGCTCGGCTGGGCGCGGGTGCTAACGGCCCTTTGGGACGGCCTGCGAGGTGCGGCTCAAGACCCAATCGTCTGGCAAATCCGCCTGCCGCGGGCCCTGATGGCCGCCTTGGTGGGCGCGGCCCTGGGCACGGCCGGCGCCGTGTACCAGGGCCTCTTTCGCAACCCGCTGGCGGACCCCTACCTGATGGGAGCCGCGTCCGGGGCCGCCTTTGGTGCTACCCTGGCGCTCTCGCTGAGCGGCTCCCTCAGCGGCGCCTACGCCAGCGCGGTAGCCCTGCGCTGGCCGGCGAGCGTTCCCCTCTTTGCCTTCGCCGGGGCGGTGGCGGCGGTGGCGCTGGCGGTCTTCCTGGCCGGCGGGGTGGCGCGGCGCTACAACCTGATCCTCGCGGGGGTGGTCGTGGGCAGTGTGTTGATCGGGCTCACAACCTACCTGATGATGCTCGACGCCGACCGGGTGCGGGCCGTGTTCAGCTACACCCTGGGCAACCTTGCCTTCAGTGGTTGGGGCGACGTGAGCCGGCTGGCCCTCTACCTGCTGGCGGCGCTGCTGCCGCTCTTCTTCTTCGGGCGCGCCCTCAACGCCCTGCAGCTGGGCGACGCCGTGGCGCACACCCTCGGCCTGCCGCTGGCGGCGCTCAAGGCACTCTTGATCCTGGGGGCCACCCTGGCCACCGCCGCGGCGGTGGCGCAGGTGGGGATAATCGGCTTCGTCGGCCTGATCGTGCCGCACACCATGCGCCGGCTGGTGGGCGAAGACTACCGCGCCCTCCTGCCCGCGAGCGCTCTGGGCGGGGCGGTGCTGCTGGTGCTGGCCGACCTGCTGGCGCGGGTGCTGGTGCGGCCCGCCGAGCTGCCGGTGGGGGTGGTAACGACCATGCTCGGCGGGCCCTTCTTCCTTTATCTGCTGAGGAGGCAGCGTGCTTGAGGCGCGGCGGCTCGGCTACTCCTACGCGCGGGGGCGGCGCGCGCTCGAGGGCGTCAGCCTGGAGGTGCGACCCGGCGACTGGCTGGCGGTCTTGGGCCCCAACGGCTCAGGGAAAACAACCCTGCTGAACCTGTTTTTGGGGCTATTGCGCCCCAGCGCGGGCGCGGTGCTGCTGGACGGCAGGCCGCTCTCCTCCTGGCGCGCCGCCGCCCGCGGCCGCCGGCTGGCCTATCTGCCCCAGAACGGCCCCTTCCCGCCTGGCCTGAGCGCACGCGAGGTGGTCCGCCTGGGGCGGCTGCCCTACCTGGGCCTGTGGAAGAGCGAAGGGCCCGATGACGAACGCGCCGTGGACTGGGCGCTTGAAGTCACCGAGTGCAGGGACTTGTCCGAGCGGCACCTGGCCGAGCTCTCGGGCGGCGAGCGGCAGCGGGTCTTACTGGCGCGAGCGCTGGCGCAACGGCCCGCCTACCTGCTGCTCGACGAACCCACCAATCACCTCGACCTGCACCACCAAGCGGAGCTGCTACGGCTGCTCGGCCGCCTGGCGGCCGAGGGAATAGGCGTGGTGAGCGTGGTACACGACCCCAACCACGCCCTGGCCGCGAGCCGGGCGGTGCTACTGGAAAACGGGCGCTTGGTAGACGAAGGGGCACCTGGCGCGGTGGTGACCGGCGCGGCCTTCCGCCGCGTCTACGCGGGCGACGTGCGCCTGCTGGCTGCCGAAAGCGGCCTGGCAGTGCTGCCTCGCTGGGGGGAGGAACGCTGATGCGCGGAAGTTTGCGGGCGACGGGCAACCTGCTCGCCTTGGACCTGGGAGAAGTCAAGCGGCTGCACACGGAAAGCGGCCCCCGCCTGGCCCGCTACGTGGTGGTGGTGCGCGCCGGCGAGCTGCGCGCCTGCAGCCGCGCCGGTACGAACCGTTACGGACCGCTCTTGCTGCGCCACGGTCTGCCGCCCGGCGAGGTGCTGGTCTACACGACCACCGCCGACACGCTCGACTTCGAGATTGCCGGCAGGGAGGTGCGCGTCGGCGGGGTGGCCATATACCCCGACCGGCCGCCCGAGTTCGTAACCACCCCCTACTACGCCTGGGTGGAGGAAGGCGATGGCTGAGCGGCGCGGCCTGTTGCTGGTCTACACCGGCGACGGCAAAGGCAAGACCACGGCGGCGCTGGG
>JALVWZ010000203.1 GCA_027023115.1 Thermaceae bacterium | reverse complement strand
GTGGTGATCGCGGCGGTGCCGGCGCGGATGCCGCTGGTGACGCGCGGCGGCTGGGGGTCGAAGGGAATGCCGTTTTTGTTGACGGTTATGCCAGCGCGGCCGAGCCGGTCTTCGGCCTCGGCGCCGGTCAGTCCGGCCGGGCGGAGGTCCACCAGGAAGAGGTGGTTGTCGGTTCCGCCCGAAACGATGCGGTAGCCGCGCTTGGCCAGCTCGGCGGCCAGGCGCGCGGAGCTCTCGACGACCTTGGCGCTGTAGGTCTTGAACTGCGGTTGCAGTGCTTCAAAGAAGGCCACCGCCTTGCCGGCGATGACGTGCTCGAGCGGCCCGCCCTGAATACCGGGGAAGATGGTCTTGTCTATCTTCTTACCCAGTTTGGCGTCGCGCGAGAGGATGAGCCCGCCGCGGGGACCGCGCAGGGTCTTGTGGGTGGTGCTGGTGACCACGTCGGCGTAGGGAACGGGGTTGGGGTGCAACCCGGCGGCTACCAGCCCGGCGAAGTGGGCCATGTCGACCACCAGGTAGGCCCCCACGGCGTCGGCGATCTCGCGGAAGCGGTCGAAGTGGATCACCCGCGGGTAGGCGCTGGCTCCGGCGACGATCACTTTGGGACGGTGCTCGCGGGCCAGGCGTTCTACTTCGTCGTAGTCAATGGTTTCGGTCTCGCGGTCCACGCCGTAGCTGACCACGTCGTAGAGCTTGCCGGAAAAGTTGACCCGCGAACCGTGGGTCAGGTGCCCGCCGGCGGCCAGGTCCATGCCCAGGAGGGTATCGCCGGGCTTCATCAGGGTAAAGTAGACGGCCATATTGGCCTGCGAGCCGGAGTGGGGCTGGACGTTGGCCCAGGCGGCGCCGAAGAGGGTCTTGGCCCGCTCTATGGCCAGGGTTTCGACCTGGTCCACCACCTCGCAGCCCCCGTAATAGCGGTGGCCCGGGTAACCCTCGGCGTATTTGTTGGTGAGCACGCTGCCCACCGCCTCGCGCACCTGGGCGCTGGTGAAGTTCTCGCTGGCGATCAGCTCGAGCCCCTCCGCCTGCCGGCGCGCTTCGCGTTCTATCAGCTGAAATATGGTGTCGTCACGGGGGTTCATACCGATGCGATTATATACGCACGGGGTAACATAAGCGCATGGAAGGCACCTCTCGCTGGGCGCAGGTCCGGCTCTACTTGACCATCGTGGTCATCATCCTGCTGGCGGTGGTTATCGGGCTCAACTTTACCCAGGAAAGCCGTTTTTGGTGGTTTGGGGTACGCCGCGCCAATAGCGGCTGGTTCATCCTGGCATTGCTGACGCTCGGCTTTGTTCTGGGCTTCGTCAGCGCTTGGTGGTGGCGGAGGCGCGGTGAGGGTTAACCTCTACGCCACCTATCGCGACCTGACCGGCAGCAAGCACCTCGAGCTGGCCGGGAATACGGTAGGCGAGGTAATAGAGCGCCTTTTGGAGCGGCACCCACAGCTTGGCGCGGAGCTGTTTGCGGAACCCGGCCGACTATCGGAGCGGGTCTCGGTGTTTCGCAACGGCCGCGACGTGCGCTACCTCGAGGGGCTGGACACGCCGGTGGCGCCCGACGACGTGCTCGACATCTTCCCACCGGTGGCCGGCGGATAGTCCAATGACTGCAACCGAGCCGGTACTTTGCACGATCTGCCCGGCAGACAAACTGGCGGCCCACCCCTTCCATCCCGACCTGAACATCTTTCGCCCTCCTGAGCGCCAGCACGAGGCGCTGGTGAAGTTAGTGAAGAGCGAGCGCGGTCTGGTCAGCACCGCCTTTACCGGAGGGCAGACCGTCGCCTATGCCGCCTTCCAGCTGCCCGACCCCTTCGAGTGCTGGAGCAAAGACCCCAGCGGCAAGATCTGGGAGCTGGGGGCGGTCGAGGTGGTTCCCGCCTGGCGCGGCCACGGGCTGGCCGGCCGGCTCTTGCAAGAAACCTTCGCCAGCGGCTTCTTTGACGACAAGGTGGTCATCGCCCAGCTGCTGTCCTGGCACTACGACACCAGGCGCACCGGCCTGAGCACCTTTGCCTACCGCGAGCTGTTGATCAAGCTCTACCAGAAGGTTGGTTTTCAACTCTGGCGCACCGACGACCCCGACATAGCCGGCCACATCGAGAACGCCCTGATGGCCCGGATTGGCCCGGCCGCCTCCGCCGAGACGGTGCGCTGCTTCCACCGCCTGCGCCGCCAGGGGCGCGCCCCCTGGGACATTCCCTTTTGACGTTAGACTGAGGGTACGGAGGCGGTATGCTCGTACGCGACGTAATGCACTATCCGGTGGTCACGGTCGAGGTTGGCGTGACCCTGCAGGAAGCCAACGACCTGATGTGGGAACAGGGGATCCGGCACTTGCCGGTATTGGAAAACGGTCGCCTGGTGGGCATTCTCACCGACCGTGACCTGCGTTTGGCTACCAGTGACTTGGCGCCGATGCCTTACAAGCCGGAGGCGCGGGTAGAGGAGGTGATGACCACGCCGGTGCTCACCGCCGACCCCCTGGACCCGGTAGAGGAGGCGGCGCGGGTGATGCGCGACCGCAAGGTCGGCAGCCTGCCGGTGGTCGAGGGGCGCGAGTTGGTGGGGATAATCACCGGCATAGACCTGCTCGACGCTTTGGTGGCGATGACCGGTGCCCGGTTGCCCAGCGGCCGCATCGAGGTGCGTCTGCCCGACCAGCCGGGGCAGCTGGCGCGGCTGACGCAGTTCTTCGCCGAGCGCGGCGTCAACATCCACTCGCTTTTGACCTACCCCGACGTCAACTGCTGCGTGCGCAACGTGCTGCGCGTGGACAGCCTGGAGACCAGGCGCCTCGCGGACGAGCTGCGCGCCGCCGGGTTCGAAGTACTCTGGCCGCCCGAGAAGCCATGGTCGAAGTAATCTACAGCGAGCAGTACCTGAGCTATAACCTGGGCGAGACCCATCCCTTCAGCCCGCTGCGCCTGGAGATGCTGGTGGAGCTCTTGCGCGAGCTCGACCCCGGCTTTGCGCCGCGCGCGCCCGAGCCGGCCAGCCGCGAAGAGGTTCTCTGGGTCCACGCCGAACGCTACGTGCGCCGGGTGGAGGCGGCCAGCCGCGGCGAGCGCCCGGACGACCTGGCCGAGTACGGGCTGGGCACCAGCGACACGCCGGTTTTCGCCGGCATGGACGAGGCGGCCCGCTGGCTGGTGGGGGGAGCGCTCAGCGCCGCCCGTTTGGTAACCGCTGGCAAGGTCGGGCGGGTGCTGCAACTGGGCGGCGGGTTGCACCACGCCCAGTTCGACCGCGCCTCGGGGTTTTGCGTTTACAACGACCTGGCGGTGGCCATCCGCCACTTTCTGCGCGAGGGGCTGCGGGTTCTTTACGTGGACGTGGACGTACACCACGGTGACGGCGTGCAGTGGCTCTTTTACGACGATCCGCGGGTGCTGACGCTTTCGCTGCACGAATCGGGCCGCTACCTCTTCCCGGGCAGCGGCGGCGTCTATGAGATTGGTCAGGGGGGCGGCACCGGCTACAGCTGGAACTGGCCGCTGGAGCCCTATACCGAAGACGAGGTCTACGTGGAGGGGTTCGCGGCGCTCTTGGGCAGGGCGCTCGAGTGGTTCCGCCCGGACGTGATCCTGGTGCAGCCGGGGGCCGACGCCCACTACCAGGATCCTCTGGCCGACCTGCTCCTCACCACCCGCGCCTACCGGCGCGTTTTCGAGCTCTTGCTGGCTGGGGCCGAAGAATACACCGGCGGCCGGATAGTCTTTACCCTCGGCGGAGGGTACTCCTTCGACGCGGCGGTGCGCGTTTGGACGCTCTTATATCACCTGCTAAGCGAAAAGCCGCTGCCGGATCAGCTGCCGCCGGCCTGGCTGCGGCGCTGGCGCGAGCGTCTGGGGCGCGAGCTGAGCGACGCGGTTTGCGACCGCGCCGGTCCGCCGCCGGTGGAGCGGCGCGCCGAGGTAGAGCGCTACAACCGCGCCGGAGTGGAGCGGCTCTTGCTAACGGTCAGGAAATATCTGCAGGATTGACGTTGCCCCGTTCGAAATCGAGCAACCAGCGTTTGACCCCCTCAAAGCCGGCAAATCCGCCGATGCTGCCGTCGGCGTGGATTACCCGCTGGGCGGGGATGACCAAAAGCAGCGGCGCGGCGCGCATACCGGCGCCGACGGCGCGCGGGTGCAGCGCCAGCCGCCTCCCCAGCTCGGCGTAGCTGCGGGTCTGGCCGTAGGGGATTTCCATGACCTCGCGCCAGAGGGCCACCCGCCGCGGGTCGTGGCCGGAAAAGTCGAGCGGGCCGCGCCAGACGGGGCGGCCGCCGCGGAAGTAGTTCTCGGCGTACTCGAAGAACTCGGTGACGTGCTCCCAGCCCGGGCCGTCTTGTTCTTGGCTGGGAGCGCCTACCAGCTCCACCACGCGCAGGCCGGCGGGCGTCGCCGCAGCGCTGATGAGGCCGATCGGGCTGGCGAAATAACCCCAGGCGGTAAGCATTTAGCGGGTCAGGGCGCCCTCGAGCACGATGCGCAGGAACTTGTGCAGCTCTTCGGCCAGACTCCGCTCCGGCGTGTGCCCCGCCCAGCGGAGCACCGCCAGCAGGAAGGTGTCGGCTATCGAGTTGGCGATGCGGTCCAGCGAGAAGTCGGCGCGCAGCTCGCCGCTGCGGCGCAGCGGTTTGAGAACCTCGGCCACGTACTGGGCGAGTGGTAAGGCTTCGTAGGCGGCGTGGGCCCGCTCCGGGTCGGGGTTGACCAGTTCGTAGGCCAGGTGCGAGAGCAGCTCGCGCCCCAACTCTCGCTCACTCAGCTCGGCGATGCGGTCCCAAAGGGAGTAGAGCACGTCCAGCGGGTTCCGGCCGCGGTCTAGTTCCAGTTGCGCTTCCCGCCAGGCCTGGCGCAGGAGCTCGGCGCCGTAGTCGAGCAGCACTGCTTCTTTGTAGGGGTAGTAGTTGAAGAAGGTGCCCCGGGAAACGTGGCTGGCTTTGGCGATGTCGACCGCCGTCGTTTGTTGGAACCCGCGTTCTTTGAAAAGGTCTATCGCGGTGCGGAGAATGCGCTCGCGCCGCCGCTGTTTTTGGCGTTCCCGAAGGCCCTGCATGAGGGTATTATACTCGCTTCAATATTTTTCGGCGCCCTGGTGTTCCAGCTCCCAGAGTAGGTCGCGCAGAAGCCAACCGCGCCCGCTGAAGACCAGCTCCTCGTTCATGATTCCCCTGATCAGGTAGCGGCGCAGCCGGTTGGGGTCGATGCCGGCGGCCACCAAGCGCCCCAGGTTCTGTTCGCCGTCCATCATCTGCACCAGGTCGTCGTCGTCGTCTCCCTTGCGGCGGGCGCGGGGGTGGCGGATACGCAGCTTGTACCAGACGTAACGGCCCAGCGGGGTCAGTTCGCCACTTTGCAGCCCGCTCCAAACGCGCTCCATGGCGATCACCAGCGGCACCTCCCACATTCGAGCGGCGGTGCGGACGCTGCGCCCGCCCACGAAGACGTTGAGAGTCTCGTTGCCCCCCAGGCTCTCGAAGACGCGTGAAGGGGAGTCGACGAGGCTGAAGAAGCGCTGGCACTCGTCGTTGATGCGGGCCCACTCGCCGAGCAGGGTGCGCATCGGCATGATCACCTTGCCCGACTGCAGGCCCTGGGTGAAGGTAAAGGGGGCTTCGGGGGTGTGGATGTTGAACGAGGCGATGGCGTCGAGCCCGCGCCAGTCGAGGATGCCGCCGTCCACAACCTCGCCAACCTGCAGGTGCAGGCTGAGGGGCGGGGTGCTTGCCACCTCTAGCACGCCGGACTTGCGCTCGGCGTGGAGCATTTCCAGCAGGGAAATGAGGGGCATCGTGTTCAGGTTGCCTTCCATCGTGCTCCTTCCCCAAGCGTAAGCGTGAGTAACCGGCCACCTTTGGAAACGTAGGCGGCAAATATTTCGTGAAGCGGCTCCGGGTCCGCTGTCAGGGCGGCCAGAGCGGGGCCGGCACCGGCCACGAAGGCCGGGTAGCCGCGCTGGTGCGCCGCCGCCAGCGCCTCTTTTGCCCCAGGCATCAGCTCGAGCCGGTAGGGTTGGTGCAGGCGGTCACGGCCGGCCTCGATCAGCAGGCTCATGTCGCCGGCGGCCAGGGCTGCCGGCCAGAGAGCGGCGCGAGACAGGTTGAACACGGCGTCGGCAAAGGGGACTTTCTCCGGCAGCGCCGCCCGCGCCCTGTCGGTGGGCAGCTCGAACCCGGGCACCGCTACCACGAAATAAACGTCTTTCGGAGTGGGCAGGGAGACGTGCAAAAGTGGCTCCCGCAAGGCTAGTTGGATACCGCCGAAGACCGCCGGGGCGACGTTGTCGGGGTGGCCTTCCAGCTCGCTGGCTACTTGGAATACTCCTTCGCGGCCTAGTTTGCCGTTCAGTAACCGGTCGGCGATCATCGCCCCGGCCACCCGGGCGGCGGCGCTGGAACCCAGGCCGCGTGCCAACGGTATCGGGTTGACGGCGCGGATCTGCAAAGGCGGCGGTTCTTGCCCTATTCGTGAGAAAGCGGCGCGGACGGCGGCGTGGATCAGATTGTCGCCGTCGTTTTCGACCCGCCCTTCGCCTTCGTACAGAAAAGAGTCGCTGGCGGCAGGCTGGTACTCGACTTGCAGGTGGAGGTTGAGGGCCGAGCCCAGCGCGTCGAACCCGCTACCCAGGTTGGCTATGGTTGCGGGAACGAAGAGGCGTGGCATCTCGAAACCTATATTAACGCAATGTAAAAGTTAGCCAAGGGCTTTCACCAGAAAGTCCATGGTGCCGTCGGCTACATACTGCACCGCCAAGGCCGTGAGCAGCACGCCCAGCACCCGCGTCACCACGTTGACGCCCGTCTGGCCCAGTATGGTCGCCAGCCGCGCCGAGGCCAGCAGCGCCGCATAGGCCAGCAGCAGCACCACCGCCACCGCCGCCAGCACCACCAGCACCCCGCCCGGAAGTTTTCCGGCCTCGGCGGTGAGGATCATCACGCTGGTCATCGCCCCCGGCCCGGCGATCAAGGGAATGGCCAGCGGGAAAACACTAATGTCGTCGCGCAGGCTGGCTTCGGCCTTTTCGGCGTCGGTTTCACGTTCGCGGTGGACGAACACCATGTCGACGGCGATCTTAAAAAGCAGCAGCCCGCCGGCGATCCGAAAGGCGTCGAGGCTGATGCCCAGGTAGCCGAGCAGGGCCGGCCCGACCAGGGCGAAGGTAAAGAGAACGGCCCCCGCCACCAAAACCGCGCGCCGGGCCGTGCGCCGTTGCTCGTCGCGGGAGCGGCCGCCGGCGAGGCCGATGAAGACCGGCGCCAACCCGATCGGGTCCATGACCACGAAGAGGGTCAAGAGCGCCTTGCCGGCGAGGAGAATCACGCCAGGAACGAGGAAAAGTCTTCGCTGAGGCGCTCGGCGTCGCCGACGGTGCGGGCGACTATCAGGATGGTGTCCTCACCGGCGAGGGTACCCACCACGTCGTCGCGCCGCAGCTTGTCTATCAGCAGGGCGATACCCGAGGCGTGCCCGTCTTCGGTGCGCACCACCAGGATGTTCTCGCCGCGGTCTATGTCGCGGACGAACTCGCGAAAGCGGTGCGAGATCTCGCGGGCCACGTCTTCCTCGAGCTGAATCGGCGCCAGAGCGTACTTGTGCTTGCCCTTACCCAGCGGCACCCGCACCAGCCGCAGCTCGTTGATGTCGCGCGAAACCGTGGCCTGGGTAACGTTGAAGCCCTCCTGGCGCAGGCGCTCGACCAGCTCGGCCTGGGTGGAGATTTCTTCTTTAGAAACGATTTCTTGAATTTTCTTGTGGCGTTTCTCCTTGTTAGGCATTTTGCGCACCCTCCTCGTTCCTTTCCCGAACCAGTCCGCGCACGCGGTCCCAGATGGCGTTGGCCACCTCCCGCTTGCTAACGCGGCCCGTTTTTACGACGCTGCCGTCACGGAATATCATCTCGACTTCGTTGTAATCGCCGCCAAAGGCGCTGCCCTCTTGGGTGGGATAGTTGAGGCAGATGAAGTCGAGGTTCTTACGCTCCAGTTTGCTGCGGGCGCGTTCACGGCCCGACGTCGTTTCCATCGCGAAACCAACCAGCACCCGCCGCCCTTTGCGCTCGCCCAGCGAGGCCAGGATGTCGGGGTTGGCGACCAGTGCGACCGTTTTTTCGCTGCCTTGCTTGGCGGTTTTCTCGGCCGCCGTTTGCGCCGGCCGCCAGTCGGCCACCGCCGCCGCCATGACCACGGCGTCGGCTGATTCGAAGCGCTCCAGGATTTCCCGGTGCATCTCCTCGGCCCGCTCCACCCGCACCACCTCCACCCCCCAGGGGGCGGGCAGGTTGGTGGGGCCGCTCACCAAGGTAACGTGCGCGCCGCGGTCGCGGGCCGCTTCCGCCAGGGCGTAGCCCATCTTGCCGGAAGAGGGGTTGGAGATGAAGCGTACCGGGTCGAAGTACTCGCGGGTCGGGCCGGCGCTGACGATTACCCGGAGCCCCTCCAGGTCCTTCGGGGTCAGGTGGTAGCGCACGTGCTCGACTATCGTTTCCGGCTCGCTCATCCGGCCGCGGCCTTCGCCCTCGCCCACCGCCGCCAGGGCGCCGTATTCCGGGCCCACGAAGGCCTGCCCCCAGCCGCGCAAGCGGGCGACGTTCTCCTGGGTGGCCGGGTAGTTCCACATCTCCGGGTTCATGGCCGGAGCCCAGAGTACCCGCGGCACGCCGGCGGTGATGACGGCTGTAGTCAGGTCCTCGGCCAGGCCGGCGGCGGCCCGGGCCAGGCCGGCGGCTGTGGCCGGGGCGACCACCAGCAGATCGGCCCAGCGGGCCAGCTCCAGGTGCAGGGCCCCGCCGCTGGCGGCGAACCAGCGGGCCTCGGTGGCTACCGGCGAACCGGCCGCCACCGCCAGGGCGGTCTCGGTGGTAAAGGCCAGCGCCCGCTCACTGGCGAGGGCGCGCACCTCAAAGCCCGCCTCGCGCAGGCGGCGTAACAAGAACGGCGTTTTCATGGCGGCTACGCCGCCGCCGGCCGCTACCAGAACCCTGCCCTTGGTGCCGTCGTCCACGCCTCCCCCGGCCTACTCCACTTCTAGTTCTTGGCGGTAGGTCTCTTCCATGGCGCGGCTCAGCTTGTCCTCGGGAACCAGGTTCTCGCCGATGACCAGCCGGCCGCTGAGGAGCTCGCGCATGGCCCAGGTGACCGGGTTGGGGTCGGGCAGCTCGCCTTCGATGGTGTGCATCCGCGGCCGCTCCGGCGGCGCCAGGACGGTGTTGCTGAAGTTGTAGCGCAAGAGCTGCTGTGCTCGTTTGGCGATGGCCACGGTTAGTTTGTACTTGCTGTCGGTGAGCTTCAGGAGTTTGTCAATTCCAGGTTCCGCCATTGTTACCTCCTGCGCATTCGCGCGGCTATTTCGTCTAGTTCGGCTTCCAGGTCGGGGTCGCGCTCCAGGGCCCTCTCCAGAGCCGGGCGCATCCGCTTAACTATGCGGCGCCTCGTCAAGATTATACGCTCGAGGTCGGCCACCGCGCTCTCGAGGACGTCGTTGACCACCACGTAGTGGAAGCGCTCGGCCATCTGCAGCTCCTCGCGGGCGCGCTCCAGACGCTTTTCGATCTTCTCCAGTGAGTCCTTGCCGCGCAGCAGCAACCGCCGCCGCAGCTCGCTCAGCGAGGGGGGGATGACGAATATCAACTGCGCCTCGGGCACCTTCTCGGCTACTTGTAAAGCGCCCTGAACCTCGATTTCCAAAAGTACGTCTTCGCCGCGGGCGAGGGCTCGTTCGACCGGCGCTTTGGGAGTGCCGTAGCTGTGCTCGACGTAGCGGGCGTACTCCAAAAAACCGCCTTCTTGCTTGGTGCGTTCGAAGGTGGCCTCGTCCACGAACCAGTAGTCTATGCCGTGTCTTTCACCCTCGCGCGGCGGGCGGGTGGTCATGGAAATGGAATAGTAAAGACGAACCCGCTCCATCAACCGGGCTCGCAGCGTGCCCTTGCCGACGCCCGAGGCACCGGTCATCACGAATAAGTCTCCCTTGCCCATGCTCACCCCCATCCGCGCTGCGCGCGTACCCTTGAATATTGCATACCGCACGTCTTTATGCAACCGCCTCGCGGCGGTAGCATAGGGGGCGATGAGCACGCCCGCCTGGCCCGCTAGGGCCGTTTTCTACCAGATATTTCCCGACCGCTTTTATCGCGCCGGCAAGGCCGGCAGGCCAGCTCCCGCCGGCGCTTTTGAGAGCTGGCAGAGCCCGCCGACGGTGCGCGGCTTCAAAGGAGGCGACCTTTGGGGGGTGGCCGCCAAGCTCGACTACCTGGCCGAGCTGGGCGTAAGCGCAATCTACCTCAACCCGATATTCGCCTCCAGCGCCAACCACCGCTACCACACCAGCGACTACCTGCGGGTGGATCCCATTCTCGGCGGCGACGCGGCCCTGCGCCATCTCCTCGACCAGGCTCACGACCGGGGCATGAAGGTGATTTTGGACGGCGTGTTCAACCATAGCGGCCGCGGGTTCTTCGCTTTCAACCACCTGCTCGAGAACGGCCCCGCCAGCCCCTACCGCGACTGGTACTACGTCAAGGGTTTTCCCTTGCGCGCCTATGGGGGCAAGCCCAATTACGCCGCTTGGTGGGATAACCCGGAGCTGCCCAAGCTGCGGATCGAAACCCCGGCGGTGCGCGACTACCTGCTCACGGTGGCCGAGTACTGGATCCGTTTCGGCGCCGATGGCTGGCGGCTGGACGTGCCCGAGGAGATAAAGGACATGGAGTTTTGGG
>JALVWZ010000202.1 GCA_027023115.1 Thermaceae bacterium | reverse complement strand
GAGGCCCGCACCCTCGAGATGGTCTTTCCAGAAGACACCAACCCCCTCGGCAACGCCTTTGGCGGCTACGTGCTGGGGCTTATGGACAAGACCGGCTCCTACGCCGCCGCCCGCCGCGCCAAGAAACCGGTGGTAACGGTCGCCGTGGGAAGGGTCGAGTTCAAGGTGCCGATCCGCTCCGGCGACGTGCTCGAGCTGATCTCACGGGTCGTCAAGGTGGGCCGCACCTCGCTGACAGTAGAAGTGGAGGTCTACCGCGAGGCCTTTGGCGGCGGGGCCGAAACGCGCGAGCTGGCCACCCACGGCGAACTGGTCTACGTGGCAATTGACGAAGCCGGCCGGCCGACGCCGGTGGACGGCTGATCTACTGCCCAACGGCAATCGGCGAGGCCGCACGCTATGCGGCCTCGCCCTTTTACGTTCGAATTCGACTGCCGAGGTTTTACTTTACGCCAAGCATAAAGAAGGCAGTGTTTACGCCTGCGCCGGTGGAGTCGAAGCATTTTACGCTATAGTACTGCGGGAACTGGGGGTTGTTGTCTCGACCCAAAACCACGCACGTAGCCTCCGCCTGAAACGCAGTGGCCTGTAGGCTGCCGTCAAACACGCCGGTTGACCCTATTGCGATACTATACAAACCATCCTCGGTATTTGATTTACTTACCGAGATGGCGTACCCCATAGAGTGGAAAGAGTTGGCAAGGCCGCCATCGCTGTTAACCTGGACATAGAAAAGCATTCCCGCCGACGCGGGCATGGCGAACTGCCCGTCTTTGACTTTCGAGAGTTTTGTCTCTAGGGCTTCGATGCGTGTCGTCAGAGAAGCTACCGTGCCTTCCAGCGTCGTTACGGCATTCTTAAGCGCCGTGAAGTTCGCGTTGACTTCAGCCGACTTGATAGGAGTGCCAGGCGAGAAAGTATTTGGAACGTCGACCGCCATAGCCAAAGTACCTGCTACAGCCAGCATAGTAATTAGTACAATCTTTTTCATGTATTATCCCCGTCCTTTTCGTCTTACTGCCAGTTCGATTGATCCCAGTTACTTTGGTCCCACACGCCGCTGGCGTTACCACCGGAACCGCCGCCGCCCGAACTACCGCCGCCCGAGTTGCCTTGATTGCAAGACGCCATCAATGCGGCCAGCATCAAGCTCAGCAATACCAAAGACCAAAACCTTATACGCTTCACTCGATATCGCCCCTTTCTCGCCTACTAGCAGCCGGTGTTGGTTTGTTTTTGGCCAACCCCGGTCGCCACATTATAGAAGATGCCCATTTAGTCTTTTGACCCATAAAACAAAGGCGCCCGTAGGCGCCTTTGGCAACTTGCGGTTTGGGGCTAGTAGCCGGCGGACTCCACCACGGTCACGTTCGCGGCCGAGGGGCCCTTGGGGCCGTCTTCAACTTCAAACTCCACGACGTCGCCCTCGTTGAGGGTGCGGAAGCCAGTCGAGTTGATGGCGCTGAAGTGCACGAACACGTCACTGCCGCCCTCGCGCTCGATGAAACCATAGCCTTTTTCCGCGTTGAACCACTTAACTTTACCTTTTTCCATTACTGCTCCTTTACTCCTGCCCGCTCGGCGGGCACGCGACGGAGCTGTGGCGCTAGAGTTACCAATTTGGCCACCGCAGCTTTCCGTAGCGCGCTTCATTGTAGCACATATTTTGGCGAACGCTACTTTGGTGTAATTGGCCAACAATAAGGTTTATCGCTGAAGCTCTCCACACCGGAAGCCGAAGCGTTTGGTGTGCAGGAAAGGGATTTGCAACCTTTCCCCGCCAGCGGAGGGCCAAAACTGGACATGGCGCTCCTGCGGGCCGCAAGCTGCTTGCCGCTTTCAAAACCCCCCACCCCGGCCCTCCCCAAAGGGAGGGAGATTTGCTTTGATACAAACCGTGAGCCGCAGGCGTCGAGTCGTCTTAAAACCACGAACCACAAGCGACGAAACGCAACTGCAAGCCACAAGCTACAGGCCACAAGCTGCTTTTCTCGATTCCCCGGACGAGGCCGGACACACCGACCGAGATCCGGGGCCCACGCCTAAAGAGAAGCTGATGTTCTGTTGTCGCTGACGCGAAAATGCTGGAACGTAGGGGAAGGTTTGAAACCTTCCCCTACCGGTTAAGAGCCGAAAACTGAGCATGATGTTTCTACTGACCACAGGCCACGAGCCACTGGCCATCCCATCACCACGCACCACGTACTACGCACCACGTACACGCAGGGGCGGACACACTGGTCCGCCCCTGCGTCGAGATGAACCACAGGCCACGAGCCACAAGCCACTTGCCGGTTTCAAAACCCCCACCCCGGCCCTCCTCAAAGGGGGAGGGAGATTTGTTTCGTGGACCATAGGCTTGCCTAGGCCGCCGGCCTCCCCAGGCGGGAGCCGACGGCCGCCAGCTTGGTTCGCTACCCGCGCACCACCAGGTTGACCAGCTTGCCGGGCACGTAGATCTCTTTGACCATCTCCTTGCCCTAGAGATAGCGA
>JALVWZ010000201.1 GCA_027023115.1 Thermaceae bacterium | reverse complement strand
ACGGCCGTCCGCAGAACGGCGCGAGCGCGCTCTTGCGGCCCTGGCCGAGCTGGAGCTGGACGGCTACGCCGAGCGCCGCCCCAATCAGCTCTCGGGCGGGCAGCAGCAGCGGGTGGCGGTCGCCCGGGCGCTGGCGGCAGAGCCGGCGGTGATCTTCGCCGACGAACCCACGGCCAACCTGGACTCGAAGACCGGCCTGGCGCTGATCGAGTACATGAAGCGCCTCAATCGCGAGAAGGGGCTGACCTTCGTCTTTTCCACCCACGACCCGCGGCTGCTCGAGCACGTGCGCCGGGTAGTACGCTTCGAAGACGGCCGCGTAGTCGGCGAGGAGGTCGTGGGCTGATGCGGGCGGCGTTCTTTGCGCCGATTTTGCTTTCATTGGCGCTGGCGCTCGACTACGGCGGCTCTTTCGGTCTCAGCGCCGCGGCCAGCTACTTAAGCCCGCCGGGAATCTTTGCTCTCGAGCCGATTTACGCGGGCGAGCTTCGCGCCGGCGATTCCTGGGGCGACGTGCGCTTTTCCCTGGCCCTCTACCCGTCCTGGCTGCCCTCCAAGAACGACTTCGACTGGGGACTGAGCGAACTAAAACTGACCTACGACCAAAGCCGCTTCTCCCTCGGCGTCGGCTATTCCACCTGGTCCCTGAGCGAAGCGCGGCTATTGCGCCCCTTCGCGCTTACCCCGCCCTGCTCCAGCTACGAGGCAGGCCTGCCCGGCGCCTGGACGGTGTTCTTCCCCGACGCCGATACCAGCCTGACCGCCGCCACCATTTGGGTCGATAAGAGGGCGCTGGGGCTGGTGACGGTCCGCGGCGTGCTGGCCGGGATCGACCTCAGCGCCCACGCGGCCCTGGCGGCCGCGCCGGCTCCGCTCGACTTCGCCGCCGCCGCCAGCGGCCGTCTGGGCGGGTTCGTGATCTATTTGGAATCCGGCTTCCAGCCGCGCTTAAGCCGCCCCTGGCGCTTTTTGGCCGGCACCAGCTTTTACCTGGCGGGTGGCCTGGCCACCGTAGAAGCGGGCTACTTTGGCGCCTGGCGCGCCGCGGCCGCTTACAGCCGTGAGCTGGCGGAAGACCTGACGCTCGACCTCCGCGGCGTGCTCAGCCGCAACCTCGGCGTCAGCCGCCCTCAGGTGAACGTTGCCCTTACCTATGCCGGTTCCAATGGCGACTTGGTAATCGGCCTTGGCTACGCCCGCCTGCCCGGAAAACACGACCTCTGGCAACCCAGCCTGAGCGTGCGTACTTACTTCTAGGGCCGAACGTGGTTATACAACACGGCCCTGACGTGCTTATCCCCTCTCCCAGAGCTACTCAGGCGACCGACCGCCAATCCGTCCGCATTATCTACTATTCGGCAACCTCTTCAACGAAGGTCGCCTAACGCCAACGAATACCTACTTTCAATGGGCCAGCGGAGCCCGCAAAAGTTGCCTGCCAGCATACTTACGCATAGCTGCCTCCTTACCTTCAGCATGCATAGGCAGCGTCACAAAAGCGTCACAAGCTGACGGGGAAGTAAACACTGCATCATGGGAGATTGGGACTATCTGCGCGGCGTGACGATCCGGCTCAGATCCAACGGCAGACAGCCAAGCAAACTTCCGCCCCTGCTAAAAAGAGCGGAAGTTTTTCGTGCTGCATTGGCGCGCCCGGGAGGATTCGAACCCCCGACCTACCGCTTAGAAGGCGGCTGCTCTATCCCCTGAGCTACGGGCGCGTGCAAAGCGGGGGCGGCCGGCGGCCACCCCCTTTTGGAGCGGGAGACGGGATTCGAACCCGCGACCCTCGGCTTGGAAGGCCGATGCTCTACCAACTGAGCTACTCCCGCGTGCTGGTCGGGGCGGCAGGATTTGAACCTGCGACATCCTGCCCCCAAAGCAGGCGCGCTGCCGGACTGCGCTACGCCCCGATAAAAGCGGAAGCCGGGGCAGCTTCCATGTTCAGCCTAGCACGGGGATTGGGGCCGGTCAAGAAAGCGGCGGGCATGTTTTTGACGCCGTAGACGGCGCTCAGCGACCCAGCAGGCGGCGAACCGCCGCCTCGCGGTCGCTCTCGGAGGCCAGCGAGCTGCCCACCAAAAAGCCGTCGAAGAAACGGCGCGTCGCCGCCAGCTCTTCGGGGTGGCTGTAGCCTGACTCGGCCACCAGCAAACCGCTAAAGCCCGCCGCCCGCGCCTTGCGGGCCAGTTCGGGGGCGCGGCTCGTGTCTACCTCGAGGCTGATCAGGTTGCGATTATTGATGCCGATTATGTTCGCACCCGCTTCCAACGCCAGCGCCAGCTCGGCCTCGTCGTGTACTTCCACCAGGGCGTCCAGCCCGGCCTTGCGCGTCTCTTCCAGATAGGCGCCGGTCAACCCGCCGAGTACCGCCACTATCAGCAGCACCGCCGAAGCTCCCAGCGCGCGCGCCTCCCAGATCTGACCCGGGTGGACCACAAAATCCTTGCGCAGCACCGGCAGCTCCACCGCCGCCCGCACTTCCTGCAGGTCCTGG
>JALVWZ010000200.1 GCA_027023115.1 Thermaceae bacterium | reverse complement strand
GGTTTCCACAGGCCACGAGCTACAGGCTACAAGCCGCCGTCTGAACCCCACCCCGGCCCTCCCCAATGGGGAGGGGATTTACTTCGCAACAAGCTACGGGCCACGGGCTGCAAGCTATGGGCCACGAGCCTCTTTTTTGCCTCCCCCAGCGGGGGAGGTGGCGGCGAAGCCGCCGGAGGGAGGTTGTTTGTCAGGAAGTGGGATGTAGGGTGTGGGAGGTGGGGGCCACGATTCGGCACTGGACGTCTGGCTTAGGCAGCGCCCAAAACTCCCCACCCCGGCTCTCCCCCAAGGGGAGGGAGCTTTGTTCGGCACGAGCTACGAACCACCGGAGTTTCGTCAACTGCAAACTGTAGTCCACGAGCCGCAGGCCACAAACCACATGCCGCCCTTCCCTGATTCCCCGGGCGAGGCTGGCCCTGCCAGCCGCGACCCGGGGTCCATGCGGCGAGCCCAGGGTTACAATCAATGGCCAACTACGGGCCACAAGCTGCGGGCCACAGGCCATCCTCCCGTCGCCTCACCACGCACCACGAATCGCGCGCCACGAACCCGCGGGGCGGACACACGGGTCCGCGCCTACGGCGACATGACACACGCCACGAGTCACGAACAACGACCACAAACCACAAGCTACAGGCCACTTACCGCTGTTTCGTCATTCCAGCCAAGCGAGCCAGTCCAGACCGGCAAAGTCCCCGTCGCTCGTGGAGGCTTCGGGAAACAATGGTGACGAACAGAGAACAACGATGACGAAGCAGCGCCCCAATCCCGACCACCGACTCGGTCCTGAGCCCCAGCTTTCGCCGGGGTGACGCGATGGAAATACTCGCTACAACGGGGGCCAGCGAAAACAATATGGCTGGGCTGCACACATAAGCGACGCTGGAGCGCCAGGAGTCGGCGCTTCTGTTACGCAGTATTCAGAATCTCATGCGGTCCGGACGGACGCCGGCACTCTCGGCTATCTGACTCTGGCTGCAAAGCGAAGGGGTACTAGCGCTTACGGCCCCAGGGTTCGATGAAGATCTGACCGTTTTCGACGCGGGCTCGCTCGGGGCCGCCGCCCGACTCCGACCCCTCCGGGGCGATGGCCACCACCTCGGCAATGCGTAGTTGCTTGGCGGCCAGCTCGAGCGCCCAAATGGTCGCCTGCTCGTTGCCTTCGGCGCCGGCATGGGCCAGACCACGCAAAGCCCCCACCACCACCACGTCGCCGCCGGCCACCACCTCGGCCCCCGGGTTCACGTCGCCCAGCACCACCACCGTGCCCGCCGAGCTCACCCGCTGGCCGCTGCGCAGGGTGCGGTGCACCAGCTCGGTATGAAACACCTTGCGCTCGCCGCGCGGCGGCCGCAGGCTGACTTGCAGGCCGCGTTCGCGGGCCGCCGCTAGCGCCGCCTCCACCACTTCCCCCGCCACCTCGGCCGCCACCTCGACCTCCAGCGGCATCTCCGGAGCGGCGACCACGGCCGCGGCCACCTCGGCGGCGGTCTCGTTGCCATCCAGACGCAGGGACAGGGCTCCCAAGGTGGCTCGCAGTCGCATAACGCTAGTATGTCACGTCAGCGCTTCTCCTGCGGCAGCTGAGCGGGCACCTTCCAGTAAGCCTGCATCAGCTTCTTCACCGCCGGCAGGGCTACCCGGCTGCCCTCGCCGGCGTTTTCGAAGAAGGCCACCGCCACCAGCGGTGGGTAAGGGCTCTTCCCCTCCAGCGGGTAGGGTCCGTAACCGATGTACCAGGCGTGTTCGTAGCCGGCCTTTTTGCCGGGGGTCTCGGCGGTGCCGGTCTTACCCGCCGTCGGCACCGGGAAGTTCTTGAGGCGAAAGGAAGAAGTTCCCTCGGTGACCGTCTTGCGCAAGCCCTCCTGCAAGACCCGCCAGTAGCGGCCTTTGACACGGTGCGCCCGCACCCGCGTTGGCTGACCGTCTACCTTGAGCACCAAGTGCGGACGCGCGGCCAGGCCGCCGGTGGCCACCGTGGCCAGCATTTTCGCCAGCTGCACCGGCGTGGCCAGCACCGCCCCCTGACCGATGGCCACCGACAGCGTCTCGCCCGGATACCACGGCTGGCCGAAGCGCTCCTTCTTCCAGGCTTTGTCCGGCACCAAACCCGCCTTTTCGGCTAGCTCCAAGCCGGTGCGCGAGCCAAAGCCGAGCTCGCGGGCGCGGGCGGCGATGACGTCTATGGAGGAGGTGGGGCCGGCCTTGATGACCGCTTGGTAGAACCAGGTGTTGCAGCTGTAGGCCAGGGCCTCCTTGACGGTCATCGGGCCCATGTCGCGCGCGGACCAGTTGCGCCGCACCTGGCCGCCGAAGGTGATCGCCGGCAGGCAGCGATAGGTGGTGGCCGGCGTGACCAGGCGCTTTTCCAAAAGGGCACTGGCGGTCACCGGCTTGAAGGTGGAGCCCGGGGTGTAGGCCTGCACCGCGCGGTTGAGCAGGTGGTGGGCGTGGTCTTTGTGCAGGGCGGCTATCTCGCCCGCCCACCGCCTCCTCAAC
>JALVWZ010000199.1 GCA_027023115.1 Thermaceae bacterium | reverse complement strand
CGTGGTGGAAGCGGTGGCCTTCGTCGTAGACGAGCACCAGCGCGTCTTCCTCGAGGTGCGGCTCGGCTTCCACCAAGAACGCCCGCACCTTAACCCCGGCCTCTTTCAGGATCCGGCGCCAGGCCGTAGCCAAGTCGCCGTCCGCTTTGGGCGGGGCTGGCTGGCGGTTTTGCGACTCGCCGGCGGGCGCGGCTGGTTTGGCTTGCGCCGGCGCGGCTTCTTTTTGCTTGGGCGCCTTGGCGGGGGCCGGTGCTTGCGCCGGCGGCTGGGGAGCGGCCGCCTGTTCCGGGGCGGGAGCGGTGCCGTGCAGGGCGGCGTAGGCCCGCAGCAGGCCCAGCTCGAGGGTAAACGGGTCTTCGCGGCGAATGAGCTTGTCGGTGTGTTCGTCGAGCTCGGTCAGAGCGGCAATGATGCGCTCCGGCGGCGAACTCAGCGCCGGACCCGTACCCAGCTCGAGGCGCGCGTAGAGCCCAGCCTGCAGCGCCGCCGAGACCTGTTCGGTGAGGGTGCGGGCGGCAAACCCTTCGGCGAAGAGGCTCTTGGCCTCGCTGATGGCCCGGTCCACCGCGCCGGCGTCCAGAGCCTCGGCTATGGCCGCCACCCGTTCGGCCGGGGGCAGGCCGAGCGCTTCCTCGGCGGCCTGGCGGGTTATCGGGTCGGCCTCCAGCGCCAGCAGCCGGTCGAGAATGCTTTCGGCGTCGCGCATCGCTCCGCCGCTCATGCGGGCGATCAGGGCCAGCGCCTCCGGCTCGGCGCTGCGTCCTTCGGCCTGCAAAATCTGGGCCAGCTTACCGGCTATCTCCTCCTCGGTCAGGCGGCGAAAGCGGAAGTGCTGGGTGCGCGAGAGGATGGTGGCCGGCATTCTCTCCGGCTCGGTGGTGGCGAAGATGAAGATGACGTGCTCGGGGGGTTCCTCGAGCGTCTTCAGCAGGGCGTTGAAGGCGCTCTTCGACATCATGTGGGCTTCGTCGAGGATGATTACCTTCTTGGGCGCCAGCAGCGGCGCCAGCAGAATGCGCTCGCGCAACTCGCGCACGTCGTCCACGGAGTTGTTGCTGGCGGCGTCGATCTCGATGACGTCGGGGTGACGATCCTCACGCACCAGCCGGCAGTTCTCGCACTCGCCACAAGGGCGCCGTTCGACCGGGGCGCTGCAACCAATGCTCATCGCCAGCAGCCGGGCGGTGGTGGTCTTACCAACACCGCGCGGCCCCGAAAAGAGGTAGGCGTGCGCCAGCCGCCCCTGGCGGATGGCGCTTTGCAGCACCTCTTTAACGTGTTCCTGGCCGACCACGGCGTCGAAGGTGGCCGGCCGCGCCTTGCGGTAGATAGCGCCCATCAGCGTCATCTTACCCCGCGCCGGCGGGCGTATCATGTAAGCAAGGAGGCCGCCATGGGACTGATGGAGTTCGCCCGCGCCGAGGTGATAACCTTGCCGCCGAGCGCCACCGTAGCCGACGCCGCCGCGCTGATGTCCGACATGGGCGTGGGCAGCATCGTCATAGCCGAGGGAATGAAGCCGGTGGGCATCCTTACCGACCGGGACGTGGTGGTGCGCGTGGTCAACGAGGGGCTCGAGCCTCAAGAAACGCCCGTCTTCCGGGTAATGACCCCCGACCCGCTGGTGTTGGCCGAGGAGATGACCCTCTTCGAAGCGCTGGAAGAAGTCAAGCACAAAGGAGTGCGCCGCTACCCGGTGGTGGATTACGAGGGCAATCTGGTAGGCATCTTCACGCTCGACGACGTGCTCCAGCTCCTCGGTTTGGAGATGGCCGCCATCGCCCGCGTTGTCGAAGGTAAGTAAGTGCCCCCGGCGCCCCGACGGCACCCGACCCTGACCGCTTAGGGCTGCTCCCTTCCGGGCCTGACCCGGTTCACGGCGGGTCGCCGCGTCGGACCGGGGGCAAGGGGTAGTATAGCGCTTATCTTCACCCAAGCAAAACCCACGGCAAGAGAAGGCGACTGTTGACAGCCTCCTTCGTATTTGCTATCTTGAGTCTTGCGCCCCAGGGCGCGGGGGACCTTGAAAGCACGGATCAGGTGAGGTTGAAGCGTCGACCACCACGGGCCAAAACCCAAGAGGTCGGCGTAAATTCAGCCAGCAGCAAGCAAACAAGCAAGCGCGCTCGCCTAACCCTCCCTTTCCCCTCCCTACGGGAGCAGCGGGAAAGGTAGTTAGCGAGCAGCGCCACGCGAGAACCCGCTTTTGAGTAAGGCGGATCGCACTTCAACCAGAGCTAACCGGCCCGGCGCGGACCAGTTCCAACCCGGACCGTAAGCCTGTTATGGAGAGTTTGATCCTGGCTCAGGGTGAACGCTGGCGGCGTGCCTAAGACATGCAAGTCGTGCGAAGCTTGCCCGGAGTCTTCGGACACTGGGTAAGCTTAGCGGCGGACGGGTGCGTAACACGTAGGTGACCTACCCGGAAGACGGGGACAACCCGGGGAAACCCGGGCTAATCCCCGATGTGGACCCGCCCCTTGGGGCGTGTCTAAAGGGCTTCGGCCG
>JALVWZ010000198.1 GCA_027023115.1 Thermaceae bacterium | reverse complement strand
GCGGCGTGGTTACCATCGACGACAACTGGTGCATCGGCTGCCGGAACTGCGTCCAGGCCTGCCCCTACGACGCGATTCACTTCAATGAGCAAAAGGGCGTGGTGGAGAAGTGCACCCTCTGCTACGACCGCGTCTCCAACGGCCTGGAACCGGCCTGCGTCAAGGCGTGTCCGACCGGCGCGCTGCACTCCGGTACGTACGCCGAGATGAAAGACCTGGCCAACAAGCGGCTGCAGGAGCTCAAGGCGGCCGGCTACAAAGAGGCGAATATATACGGCCTCAACGAGATGGGCGGCACGCACGTGCTCTACGTGCTGCTCAAGCACCCCAGCACTTACGGTCTGCCCGTTGGCCTCACGACCGAGAGCAAGAAGGTCGCCAGCGGTTGGCTCTCCGCCGGTATCGCGGCGGCGGTGCTCGGCTTTGCTGGGGTGAAGTGGCTGGCTGATCGCCGCAATGAAGTAGGAGGTGAGTCGTAATGAAGGGCGGCGAATGGGGCATTTACATTGCTCTGTACTTCTGGTTGGCGGCCATGGGTGGCGGCGCTTTCTTGATCTCCCTCGGGTTCAAGGACAGGCGCACCCGTCTACTAGGGGCTTGGTTGGCGCTCATCGGTATAGTCGCTGGTGCTCTCCTGCTGATCGTCGACCTCGGCCAGCCGGCGCGTTTCTGGCACCTACTGGTGGGTATCCACCCGGTTTCGGTAATGTGGTTGGGGTCTGTGGTGCTGGCGCTTTCGGGGCTGGGCCTGTTCCTGCTGATAATCTCCAAGGAGTGGCCCGACTGGCTGGTCTGGACGACGGCGATACTGGTGCTACTGGTAGTCGGCTATACAGGCGTACTGCTGATGGCCACTTCACGGCCGTTCTGGAGCGGCAGCCCGCTATTGCCGTGGATCTTCCTGGCGTCGGCGTACACCACTGGCGCGGCCCTGCTGGTGCTGTTCGGCAACCACGACCCGCGACTTAGAAAACTATCTTTCAACTTCGCCATCATCGAGGTGCTGCTGGTGATAGCGCACCTTATCTGGGCTTACTCGCAGGCCAAGCCAGAGGTCAACTCGCTGATTAGCGGCGAGTACGCCTGGGCCTTCTGGACCTTCATCATCGTTGGCGTGCTGATACCGCTCTACATGGAGGCGCAGCGTAAGGCGCTGGCGCTGGCGGCGGCTTTGGTGCTGCTAGGCGGCTTCTTGCTGCGCTACTTCATCGTTTACGCCGGTCAGCTGGGTGTGATGCGTTTCTAGAACGAGGAGGAGGGTTTCGTGAACCAATACGCGCTAGAGTCCCTTTACCGCAGCCTCGACGATCTCGCACCATGCGAGCGAGGCGCGGGTGGATACCCCAACTTCGAAGATTGCTTTCGCGAAGTCCTGGACGTGATTGCACTTGAGCAGCCCAGTCGGGCTGCTCAAGTGCAGCCTCTACGTGCGGCCAGCAGGCCGCAACTGGAGCGCTGGCTCAAAGAACTGCTCGATAGTGAAGAAATAGCAAGCGGAGATCTAACGCGGTTCGCCATTGAGCAAACACTGCGGCGGTACTGGAAGCAGGAGGGCCGCGAGCTGGAAGAGGGGCCCGAGAGTGACGTCTGCCCGGTTTGCGGGGCCCGTGCCGACGTTGCCTATCTGGATAAGGACGGCTTCAGATACGCAGTGTGCGGCCGCTGTGACAGCCACTGGCAGGTATCGCGGATACTTTGCCTCCGTTGCGGCGAAAAAGACGCCGCGCAGCTCGAGTACTACCCCTACGAAAACGGCTACCGGCTCTACCACTGCAAGTCCTGCGACGGCCTCCTGCCGGCGGTGGACCTGCGCGAAGCCGGCAAGCTGGACCTCGCCAAGTTGCGGGCCGCGGCCGCCGAGATGCAGCTCCTCTTCGAAGAAGGCCGGGTGGAGGAGGGCTGATGTACCGCTACGAGAAAGGCCGCTTCGTCGAGGCGACCTTCGAAGCGCCAAAAGAAACCGAGCTGACACTAATCGTCAACGGCAAGCCCATGCTGCGGCTGGCCCACTCGCCCGGCGAGGAGGTAGAACTCGGGTTGGGTTTCCTCTGGCTGGGCGGCGTTTTTGACGTTATCGAGCAGGTTCGCTGGCTGCAGCGTAAGGAGAACGTGCTCGAGATAGAGGTAGCCGCAAGAAACGGACCGGGAGTGCCATTGCGCACCAGCAGTTGCGGAATGGGCATCGTCTACAGCGAGCGGCGGGTGCGCGAACTGCCATTCGTGGCTATAGATCCGGAAGTACCGATCAGGATGCACGAGCAGTTGCGGGCCGGCGCCGTACAATACGCCCGCACGCGCGGCATTCACAGCGCGGCTATCTTCGACGCGGCGGGCAACATGCTCCACCTCTCCGAAGACATCGGCCGCCATAACGCCATTGACAAGTTGGCCGGCAAGGTGCTGCTGGAAGACTGGCGGCCACCGTTCTTGATAGCGGTGTCAGGCCGGGTTTCGCAGGAAATGGCCCAAAAGGCGGCGGCCATGGGCGCGGTACTGGTGGCCAGCCGTACCGGAG
>JALVWZ010000197.1 GCA_027023115.1 Thermaceae bacterium | reverse complement strand
GGCGGCCGTCACCCGCGCCCGCAAACGCACCGCGCTGTAGCCCAAAACCTCGGTTTCGCCCGTGAGCGGGCGGTCAGCCTGCACGGCCATACCGCCCCCGCCAGCCGTACGCTCAACCGTCAGCACCTCCGGCGAGTCCGCCGCCGGTCCGCTGACCGTTTTGAACGCCAGCTCAGCGGCGCCCACGGCCCCACCCTCGAACCGCAAGCGGGCCTCTCCCCTGACGCGGTCGAGGGTTTGGTAGAGCAGCGCCCCGCCCTGCCAGACCTCGACCCGCAAGCCAAACTTGCTGGCGCTTTGGAAGACGTAACTCCCCGCCGGCTGCGTAGAAACGACCACCGTCGGCTGAGCCTTGGCCGCTAAAACAAGCAGCAACCCGATCAACAGTAACGACCTTCGCACGGAACACCTCCCCTTTGGGTTCGTTCCATTCTACATCAATACTTCTCTGTTTTCAACCCAGTATCTCGTTCTGCCGCAGCACTTCGTATACCGCCACTGCTACGCTCACCGCCAGATTGAGGGAGCGCACCGGCCCGGGCATGGGTATGCGCAGTGCTGGATAACGTTCCAGCACCTCGGCGGGCAGCCCCCGGGTCTCGGGGCCGAAGAGCAGAAAGTCCTGGGAGCCCAGCCGGGCCTCGTACAGCGTCCGCCGGGCCTTCGTGGAAAAGGCCCAGACGCGCGCGCCTTCCGGAAGGGCCTCGAGGAAAGCCTGCCAAGAGTCGTGCAACACCACGTGTACGTGCGGCCAGTAGTCCAGGCCCGCGCGCTTCAGGCGCGAGTCGCCCCAACGGAATCCAAAGGGACGCACCAGGTGCAACTCGCTGGCGGTGGCGGCGGCCGTGCGGGCGATGTTGCCGGTGTTCTGCGGTATCTCGGGCTGGTAGAGGACTATTCGCGGCACGGCCTCATTCTGCCACGGGGTAAACTGGCGGTTGTGAACGACCTGCGCGCCCTTACCGATTTGCTCGAGTCGCTCGACGGCCGCAGTTATGGCGCCTACAAGCAGATCAAGGGCACCTGGATGGGGCCGGGCTTTGCGCTGATAATCGACCACGTTCAGCCCGACCCCTTCGCCACCCCCTCGCTGGTCTGCCTGCGGGTGGCCCGCGAGACCCACGGCATTCCCGCCGAGCTGTGGTCCAACCGGGCCCGCAAGAAGGGCCTGCTCGACTACCTCCTGCGCGTCTTCGCCGGGGCGGTGGAGGCCTGCCCGGGCGTGGGCAGCGGCCGCTCCTGCGAGATCTTCGTAGACGCCGGCGGTGCCGAGATCTTGGAGCGCAGCGCCGCCGATATAGGTGAAAACTACCTCTCACTGCGTTTCCGCGTGGGCATGCCGGCGCGGGGGCGCACCGTACTCGGCAAGGCGGCGGCGCGGCTCATGGGAGAAGTGCTGCCGCAGGCTCTGAACGCGGTCTACTGGAGCAACCTGCCACATAGCGTAGCGCGCGAGTGGGCCTATCTGACCGAAGACCACGCCCACCTGCAAGACCAGCTCAAAGAGAGCGGTCTGGTGGCGTTCGTAGCCGACGGCAGCATACTGCCGCGCGAGTCGGGAGTATCGGCCAGACCGCTGGCAAACGCGGTTCCTTTCGCGAGCCCGGCCGGCTTGCGGGTAACGCTGGAAACCTTGCACCACGGCCCAGTCAGCGGCATGGGGTTACCCGCCGGGGTAACCGTCATCAGCGGCGGCGGCTTTCACGGCAAGACGACCCTGCTCGAGGCCATCGAACTTGGCGTATACCCCCACGTACCCGACGACGGCCGCGAGTGGGTGGTAACCCGCAGCGACGCCGTCAAGCTGCGCAGCGAAGACGGCCGCGCGGTCACCGGCGTCTACCTGACGCCCTTCATTCACGACCTGCCGCTCGGAGCCGACACCGAGTTTTTCACCACCGCCGACGCCTCCGGCTCGACCAGCCTGGCGGCGGCGATCATGGAGGCGCTGGAGGTGGGCGCCGGCGCTATTTTGATCGACGAAGACACCGCCGCCACCAACATGCTGGTCCGCGACGCCCGCATGCAAAGGCTGGTAGAGCGCGAAACGATCGTTCCCCTCATCGACCACGCTCGCGAACTTTACGAGCGCGCCGGCGTTTCGACCATTCTCGTCACCGGCGGCAGCGGCGACTACCTGGACGTGGCCGATCTGGTCCTGCTGCTGGAGGAATACCGGGTGATGGACGCCACTGAACGCGCCCGCGCGATAGTCGCCGAACTGCCGCTGTCGCGCACCGGCGAGCCCGCCGCCCCCGCACGCCCGCGTGACCGCTACCCGCTGGCGGCTTCTTTCGACGCCCGCCGCCGCGGCCGCGAGAAGGTGAGCGTGCGCGGCCTGCGCGAGCTGGTCTTTGGCGGTCAGGCGGTGAACACGGACGGCCTGGAGCAGCTGGTGAGCCCCAGCCAGCTCCGCGCCGTCGGCGCCCTCCTCAAACGCGCCCGCCGCTACGCCGACGGCCGCACCAGCCTGTGCCGGCTGATGGATAAACTAGAGGAAGACGTGGACACCAACGGCCTCTACGCCCTCGAGGCCTCCCCGGAGCTGGCCCGCCCCCGCCGCTTCGAGTTGGCAGCGGTCATTAACCGCCTTCGCAAGCTGCGCTTGCGGCAACCCTCTGCTGCCTTGAAGAACGATGAATAGCGTTGTCGCCATTGACCCTGTGGTTACCTATACCCTCCTTGTGGTCGGTATGAGTGCTTCCTTATGGATTATATGGAAGGCCACCAAGCTCGGTCCGCTAAGCAACCTTGCCGTAGGCGGACTCTTCTTTTGGGGAATTGGTGGCTTGTTTTACTTTATCGGCACTTGTTTTCCGGAATATTCAAAACTACACAATTATCTATGGGTTCCCTTGTTCTTGGGGTATGCCTCTTTCATCCTTTTGGTGGGGTCCTTGCCAAGGCCCAGCAGGTTCCCAATTTGGCTCTATGCCCTGGCAATCTTTCCCGTTGGCGCATATCTGATGGCCCTGCCTTATACCGCCGACAAGATACCGTTGACTATCATCTTTGCTCTCGAGCTGGTGCTTTTCTATTACGCCCTGCCGCTTTGGTACGCTTTGGCTCTGGGAGAAGCGCCCGAAGGACGTTCTATTTGGATTCCGGTGCTTATCTTCTTTGGCGCCGCCGTTTCGGTCTGGTTCTCGATGACCCCCATACATAGCAATTCTTCCATAGTCATGGGCGCATTCGCATGGACGGCGGCCCAATGGCTCTTGGTATCTGGTTTGGAGTTGGAAACTAACGGGCGGCCCGTTTCGCTAACCCACCTCAGCCTGGTAGCCGTCAACTTCATGACCATTTGGATGTTGATACTCAACCAATGGTGCCTTTCCAGCCCCAGCATCCCATACCCAACGTGGAAAACCTGGCTGGCCGGGGTTGCCTCGCTGGTCGGCCCACTTTCCGTCTTCATGCCCTTGTACCTTTTCAAGCGCCGCTCCGAACGGAATCTAGCGCGCTGGGGCGGCATTCTCAGCCAGCTGACGACCTTTCTTTGGAAACAAGAAAACCCCACTCCCGAAAGCATCGCGCTGGAGATCTACAAGCTATTCAAGCAAGGCTGTGACAACGTCGCCGGAGTACGCCTGGCCGTGTTCGACGACCTGACCATAGGCGAGCGCACCGGTTTTGGCATTACTCTGCGCGACCGCGACTTGGTACTGGGTCGGGTGTACCTATACGACCACGAAAGCTGCCTGAGACTTCTGGAAGCAATGGCGGCGCTGGCTTCGCAGCGGTTGCGCGAGGTAATCCACACGCTCGACTGGCGCTCCAAGGCCCAGACCGACCCTCTCACCGGCCTCCTCAACCGCCGCGGCTTCAAAATAAACGTGCATTACGCCGTAGAACAGGCCAAACAAAACCGTTGGCCCATCACCGTAGCCATGCTCGACATAGACCACTTCAAGGCGGTCAACGACAAGATAGGCCATGCGGCTGGCGACGCCCTGCTGCAAAAAATAGCCGATGTCCTGCAGAAAAATCTTCGTGATGACGACTTGGCCATCCGTTGGGGAGGCGAAGAGTTCTTGGTTCTGGTAGCCGACAGCAACCTGGACCAGGCAGAACAGGTATTCGAGCGCGTCCGGCAACGTATTGGCAAAGTACGTGTTTCGGGGGTTGATAAAACGATTTCGGTCTCCGTAGGGATGGCGGGAGGTCGCACCCCCGACAGCGTGAAAGTGATCGAAGAATGGATCGAGCGGGCCGACGAGGCCCTCCGCAGAGCAAAACAAAACGGCCGCAACCGCATCGAAAAGGACAGCTAACCGAACGACAAACCAGACCAATCGTTGTACCTTAGGGAGAGGAGGCCGGCTTTGGCTTACGTACTAGCCCTTGACCAGGGAACCACCAGTTCGCGGGCAATAGTGTTTGACCTGGAAGGCACCCAGGTAGCCACGGCTCAGGAGCCCTTCGAGCAGTTCTTCCCGCGACCGGGCTGGGTCGAGCACGACCCGCTGGAAATCTGGCACACCCAGCTGGCCACGGCGCGGGCGGCACTGGCGCAGGCGGGAATCAGCGCCGCCGAGGTCGCCGCCCTCGGCATAACCAACCAGCGCGAAACGACCATCCTCTGGGAGCGCGCCAGCGGCCGCCCGGTAAGCCGGGCCATAGTCTGGCAGGACCGGCGCACGGCCGGTCTAACCGAAAGGCTGCGCCGCCAGGGGCACGAAGAGGTGGTGCGGCAAAAAACGGGCCTGGTCCTAGACCCTTATTTTTCCGCCAGCAAGCTGGCCTGGCTGCTGGAAGACCCGGGGTTGCGCCAGCGCGCCGAGGCCGGCGAGCTGGCCTTCGGCACAATAGACAGCTGGCTCATCTGGAACCTGACCGGTGGAGATGTCCACGCCACCGACGTTTCCAACGCCTCGAGAACGCTCCTCTTCGACATCAACCAAGCCACCTGGAGCCCTGAGCTGCTGGAGCTCTTCGACGTGCCGGCGGCGTTATTGCCGGAGGTAAAACCCTCGGTTGGTCTCTTCGGGAGCAGCAAGCCCGAGCTGCTGGGAGCGGCAGTGCCCATATACGGCGTCCTCGGCGACCAGCAGGCGGCCCTCTTCGGCCAAGCCTGTTTTGCGCCGGGAATGGCCAAGAATACCTACGGCACGGGCGCTTTTTTGGTGATGAACAGCGGCGCCGAGGTGAAGCGTGGTGAAGGCGTGCTCAGCACGGTGGCTTGGCAGATCGCGGGCCAGCCGTTGCAGTACGCGCTCGAGGCCTCCATCTTCGTTGCCGGCGCAGCGGTGCAGTGGCTCCGCGACGGCCTGGGACTAATAGGCGAGAGTAGCGAGGTAGAAAAGCTGGCCGCAAGCGTTCCCGAGAGCGAAGGTGTCTACTTCGTGCCGGCCCTAACCGGCCTCGGCAGTCCCTACTGGGATCCGCACGCTCGCGGCCTGATAATCGGGCTCACTCGCGGCAGCGGCCGCGCCCACATCGCCCGGGCCACCCTGGAGGCCATCGCCCTGCAGACCTACGACGCGGTAATGAGCATGGAGGCCGCCGGGGTAAGCCTCCGCACTTTGCGGGTAGACGGCGGCGCGGCCAACAACGACCTGCTATTGCAGATCCAGGCCGACCTGCTGGACCGCACCGTGGAGCGTCCGGCGGTTACCGAAACGACCGCCCTCGGTGCGGCCATGGCCGCCGCCCTGGGAGCCGACCTGCTCGACGAGGATACGATAAGCCGCAACTGGCGGCTGGAAAGGCGTTTTATGCCCGAAAAGGACGACCGGGAAAGGTCCCGCTTGATTGCGGGTTGGCACGAAGCGGTAGCAAGGGCCCGAGGCTGGGCCGAGGAGGCAATGGAATGAACCGTGACACCCAACTCGAACAACTTCGTAAAGGCGGCTTCGACCTGCTGGTCATCGGCGGCGGCGCTACCGGCGCGGGCATTGCCCTCGACGCCGCCACCCGTGGCCTCAAGGTGGCCCTGGTAGAGCGCGGTGACTACTCGGAGGGCACTTCCAGCCGCAGCACCAAGTTAGTCCATGGTGGCGTCCGCTATCTGGAGGCCGCCGTAAAGCACCTCGACAAGGTGCAGTACAACCTGGTTCGCGACGCTTTGCACGAACGCGGGGTCATCCTGCGGCTGGCGCCGCACCTTTCGCACCCTATCCCGCTGCTGACCCCGCTCTACCGCGCTTGGGAGGTGCCTTACTACTTCTCCGGCCTGAAAGCCTACGACCTGCTGGCCGGTCACGAACGCCTCAAGCCGAGCCGTTTCGTGCCCCGCAGCAAGGCCCTGAGCGAGTTCCCGCAGCTCAAGTCGGAGGGGCTGGTTGGCGGCGTCGAGTACTACGACGGCCAGTTCGACGACGCCCGGATGAACGTGGCCGTGGTGCTGACCGCCCTCCGCGAGGGGGCGGTGGCCGTCAACTACGCCGAGGTGACCGGCCTAATCAAAGAAGGCGGGCACGTAGCGGGCGCTCGAGTCAAGGACCGCCTCGGCGGCGAGGACTTCGAGGTGCGCGCCAAGGTGGTGGTCAACGCCACCGGCCCCTTCACCGACACCATCCGTCACATGGACGACCCGGACGCCCCCCCAATGGTGGTCACCAGCTCCGGCGTGCACATCATCCTGCCACAGCGTTTTAGCCCCCCGGGAACCGGCCTGCTAATTCCCAAGACCGAAGACGGCCGCGTCCTCTTCGTGCTCCCCTGGATGGGACACACGCTGGCCGGCACCACCGACGAGCCGCACGACCTCAGCTTCCACCCCAAACCTACCGAGGAAGAGATCGACTACATCCTCCGTCACCTCAAGCGCTACTTCGCCCTCGAGCCCTCCAGGAGCGACATCCTGGCGGCCTGGAGCGGCCTGCGCCCGCTGGTGAAAGACCCGAAAGCCCACGACACCGCCGAGCTGGCTCGCGACCACCTGATTAGCGAGTCCGACAGCGGCCTGGTGACCATCGCCGGCGGCAAGTGGACCACTTACCGCAAGATGGCCGAAGACCTGGTGGACTACGTGGTACGCACCCGCGACCTGCACCCGCCGCACGGCTGCCTGACCGACCGGATTTACATCGAGGGCGGGGCCGGCTACGAAGCCGACGGCTGGAAGGAGCTGGTGGAAAAGTTCGGGCTGCCCGAAGACGTGGCCCAGCACCTCAACCAGAGCTACGGCGACCGCGCCGCCGAAGTGGCCAAGCTGGCCGCCGAGGGACTGGACGCCCGCTTGGCTCCCGACCACCCCTTCATCGAGGCCGACGTGGTCTGGGCAGCGCGTCAGGAGATGGCCGCCACCCCCATTGACGCGCTGGCGCGACGCACCCGCTTGGCCTTCCTCGACCAGAAGGCGGCCCTGGCGGCCCTCGAGCGGACCGCCCAGCTCATGGCCGCCGAGCTCGGCTGGAGCGTGGCCGAACAGGAAGCCCACGTGGCCGAAAGCCGGTTGCGCATCCTCGAGGCGCTATAATCTGACCAGCGGCGGAGGAAAATAAAAGGCCGGGCTTATGCCCGGCCTTTTGGTGGAGCCGAGGGGATTCGAACCCCTGACCTCCTGAGTGCGATTCAGGCGCGCTCCCAACTGCGCCACGGCCCCACGCACTTAGCTATATTAGCCCTCCTTCCGGTGCCTGTCCAGAGCGGAGGCGGCCCCCAGGGGCCCGCCTCCGCAAGGTCGTTACAGTCTAGTGGGCGTATCGCGCCAGGTAGACGTCGTACCCTCCGGCGTTACCGCTGTCCATGTCGCCCTGAGTGGCCCCGGTAACGTAAAGGGCCGCTCCGGCGGCGATGGCGTAGGACTCGTCGGCGGTGGCCGTGCCGAACTGCCTGGTCCAGCCGCGCGTGCCGTCCGCGGCGAACTTGACTATGTAATTATCCGAGTTGCCAATGTGGGCGGCGTCTGGATCGCTAGGGTCCATACTCTCGCTGGAGCGGCCGGTCAGGTAAACGTCCCCGCTGGAGTCTATCGCCACTCCCCGACCAGTATCGGTGGTGGCGTTGCCAATGTGGCGCGACCAGGCCGTAGTGCCGTCGGCGTTCAGCTTGAAGAGCATCGGGTCAGAGCCGCCAAAGCTGGCGTGGCCCGCCAGGTTGCCCTCGGTGGCGCCGCCGGCGTAAATAGAGCCGTCCGAGTCGATCGCCACCGCCCAGAAACGGTCGTTTGCAGTGCTGCCGAACTGCTTCTTCCAGACTTGGCTGCCGTTGGAGCCAATCTTGATGGCGAACGCGTCGGTTAGGCCCTGGTTGCTTCCGGAAATACCCCCCTTGGTGGCTCCCACCACCACCTTGCTGCCGTCGGGGGCGAGGGCCAGGGCGTAGGCGTAGTCATCGGAGCTGGTGCCCGTCTGCAGGCTCTGCGAGGGAACGGCGTTGCCGCTGGTGTCGAAAGCGGCCAGGTAAATATCGGCTCCCCCTTGATTGATCGTACCGAACATGTCACCGTCGGTATAACCGGCAACGAAGATTAGCGAGCCACGGGCCGCCAAGCCGTGCGCGTAGTCGTTGCCGGCGGAGCCGAACTGCTTCAGCCAGTTTTGATTGCCGTCGGCGTCGTAGCTGGCCAGAAAAGTGTCGTAGCTGCCTATGTGGCCGTCAAGCGCGCTGTTGGTATAGCCCGCTACGTATACGTTGTTCCCCAGCGTGGTAACAGCGTAGCCGTAATCGTAGTTGGTGCCACCGATCTGCTTGACCCACCGTAATGTTCCGTCGGCATCGTACTTGGCCAGGAAAGCGTCGGTATGCCCGGCGTTGGTGTTGCCCGTAAACGCGCCCTGCGTATAGCCGGTAAAGTAGACCGAGCCGTCGCTGGCCACGGCCACTCCATACGCCTTTTCGTGGCCGGGTGTCCCAATCTGCTTCACCCAGTCCTGGGTCCCCGGGGCTGCGGTAATCTGCAGGTTAAAACCAGCTTGGTGGCTGAGGCTGCCGGAAACGGCCGATAGCTGCAAGGCGGTCGAGCCGACCGCAGCCGCCGCGTCCGCGGCCAGCGCTAGCGCCTGTTCGACCGGAGCGGGGCCACTGATGCTCACGCTGACGGGGTTCAGGGTTACGCCGGTGGGAGCCGGGTCTAAGCTGAGGTTCACCGTGCCGGTAAAACCGTTGAGGGGGGTGACGGTCAGGTGCAGCTGGCCGCTCTCGGTTTGAGCCACGGAAAGATCGCTCTCGGCCAGCGCCACCGTGAAGTCGGCGGCGGCGCTAATGGCAAGCGAGAGGTCGGCGGTTTTGCTGATTGAACCAGAAGCACCCTTGACCTTGACGTCGTAACTGCCGGCCGGTGTCGCGGCGGTGGCGCTGATGGTCAGGTTCTGGGTGGTGGTTCCGCTAACGGCAACCGAGGCGGGGTCTACGGTGACCCCGCTGGGAGCCCCTTCCAGACTGAGCGCGACCGTACCGCTAAAGCCGTTACTGGGCACAATGGTCAGCGTTACCACGGCGGAAGCGCCCTTGACCACCGATAGGCTGGATGAACTTAGCGCGAGGGTGTAGCTCGGCGTATTACCGCCACCGCCGCCGCTTCCGGTATTGCCTCCGCATGAAGCCAGGAACGATATCGATAATACCGCCAATGCTAAATACCTTAAAATCTTGTTCATTGTCTTCCCCTTTCTTGGCTATCTCATTATTACTATATCCGTAAATATCTTTCTGCAATCATGGCAAGTACTGCAATTACCCGGCAAAGCAGTTAAAATGGTCCCAATGGACGATTCGGGTTGGCTGGTTTTGCAATCGCTGGAGTTGGGCTCCGCGCAAACGCTGCCCGCAGTCGCACTCGTTTACGAAGCCCTCGACGAGGCCTGGGGGCCCGGCGGCTGGAGCTGCGAGTTCTCGGTAGCCGCTGCCCGGCCGGCGGCGGTGGTCTGTGTACTGGAAATGGGCGGGCGCCGCCGCAGCGGTGTTGGTGAGGGGCCCAACCTGACCGCGGCGGCTGCGGCGGCCCTGTGGATGGCGGCGCAGCAAGCGGGGCTCGACAGACAACTCGATGAAGAGCCGCGAGCCCAGACCCCGGCAGAGACGCGAGCCGAAAAACCTAATGCCCAGGAGCTGATAGACAAGCTGATATTGAGGCTGCGCAAAGCCGGCAAGGGCCGCGAGGCGGCGGCGCTGGTGGTCAAGTACGGCGGTTACGGTGCCGACGCCGAAACCACCAAGAAGCTCTACGGGGAGCTGCGGGCTCTCCTAATGTCGCAGGAGACCAGCTGAGATGCCGCGGATAGTAGCCATTGGCGACGTGCACGCCGAGTACGGCAAGCTCTGGCGGGCCTTGCGCCACGCCGGCGCGGCCAACGCCCAGAACGAGCCCACACCAGCCCTCACCTCCGGCCGGCTGCGGGTTGTTTTGTTGGGCGACCTGGTTCACCCCAAGACGCGCGAAGCGTACACCCGCCTGACCGGCTTCGAGCCGTACGACCACCGTAACCCCGAGCACCTCCGTCGCGCCGCCCGGGTACAGATCCGCGCTCTTCTGCGCCTCAGGCGCTTCGTCGAGAAAGCCGGCGGTTTTGCCGTGGTGCTGCGCGGCAATCACGACCAGGCGGTGCTCGACCACCGCTTCTTGTTAGGCAACGCCTCGGGAATCGAACACGCCGAGTTCGACCCGGACCGCGGCGGTCTGGCTCTTCCCGATTCGCTGGCCGAGTGGTTGGGGTCGTTCCCCAAGGAGTTCGTGGTTGGCGGTATTCACTTCGCCCACGTGGGGCCGGCCCCCTGGCTCCAGGAATACGACGACATGTTCTACCAGTCGAAGGAACCAAAGAGCTGGTGGTTCACCAACCCCGACTACATGCAGCGCAGCGGCTACCGCTTTGGCGTTTACGGACACACGGTAATGAAGGAGGGGATTCGCGTCTTCCCTGAATATAACTTTGCCTTGGTAGACGCCCTCGACCGCGAGCAATACCTGGAGCTCCTGCCAGACGCCGAAGAAGTGCGCTGGCAAATAGCCAGTTTTGCCAGAGGGCAAACCGCGGGTTAAGATGACGGCCATGGGTTTCAACGTTGGCGACCCGGTCATCTACCC
>JALVWZ010000196.1 GCA_027023115.1 Thermaceae bacterium | reverse complement strand
TTTAGCCCCCGCGCGGCGGTCAGCGCAGCTTACTGCCCCGCCGGGGAGAGTATCCCCTCCAGACCGTAGTGCTTCAGATACTCCTCGAGCCCTACGAACGGCCCGTCGTAACCCGCTTTGTGGGAGCCGGCCCACATTTCGTGGCTGGGTACCGAAGCAAGCCAGCCGGCGCTGGGGTCGGAGGTGGGGGCTATCCAGTCGGGGTCGCTCCCGTGCTGGTTCTGAACCGCGCGACGTACCCGCTCGAGGGCGGCCTGGGCCTCCTGACTGAAGTACGGCAGCGGGTAGACGGATACCAGCAGGGGCCGCCCGCCGAACGCGGCGCTCTTGGAGTAGAGCTTGTCGAGCTCGAGTTCCCAAAACTGCATGTCCGGCCCCATTGAGGCGGTATAGCCCACCAGGTCGCCCTGCCGGACCTTCATCCCGGCCCGCAAATTTGTGGGAATGCCGGCGACGTGAAGATACTTGACCACGTAGCGGCGCCCGTAGCGGATGGAAACGTCGCCGTCCTGACCTTCGCGGTTCACGTACACCAACACGCCGTCGCAGGGGGCCTTGAGGGGGACTGGAGAACTCCCTATAGAGCGTATTTCTATCTCGGTTGCCGGCTCCTCGCCTGGTTTGAACGCATTCCCGCCGCCTTCCCAGTCGCCGTAAGCGCCAATCGAATCTATTCCCACCTGATCGGGGTCGGGACCGTAGTAGGCGAGCAGGGGAGGGTCTTCGGTGTCGGGGTAAACGTCGTATAGGTAAGTAAGCTCGCCTGGTCCCATCATGTTGCAGGCCGCTATAACCCCGACCAGTATGCAGGCGGCGATACACAAGCCAACCTTACTCATACCCTTAGTTTAAGCCGTTCACCGCGCGTTTCCGGGCCGGCGCAGCTCTGCGCGGCGGGCGTTCTGGTGGCGACCCGCGTCGGGGTTTACCAGTGGTCGTTGCTAAACTGAACTTGATGGAGGCTTGGGAACGGGCCAAGGCGGTCCTGGAGGCCGAGGGCTGGAACCTGGACGCTTTGGAGGGCGAGCTGGAGTGGCCCTTCAAGCCGCGCCCACTAACCATCGGCAAGGTACGTGGCACCCTCTTTGGCGTGGCCATTGGCGACGCGCTGGCGGCTCCCAACGAAGGCCAGCCGCGCCGCCGTTTGTTGCAGGCCCCTCTCGACAAGCTGTTGCCCCATAACGGTCGCCCGGCCGGCACGGTTACCGACGATACCGACCTGACCCTGGCGCTGGCCCGCAGCATTCTAAAAACCGGCACCATAACCCCGCCCGACCTGTCCCGGCGTTTGGTGAACACGGTCAACCAAACCGTAGGCCGCGGCTGGGCCACCACTCAGGCGGCGGAGCGGCTGGCCCGTGGCGCCGCCTGGTGGCTGGCGGGCACCCCATCGGCTGGCAACGGCGCCGCCATGCGCGCCGCGCCGGTGGGGCTGTTCTTCGATTCTCCCGCCGAGATCCGTCGCGCTGCTTTTTTGCAGTCGATCCTCACCCATCGTGACCGCAGCGCCGCCGCCGGCGCCATCGTCAATGCCCTGTTGGTGGGCTGGCTGGCTAGGGGCGGTCCGGCGGAACCGGAGGAGGCGCTCGAGTGGTTGGCGCAGTCCATAGACGGGTTCGAGAAGCCGCTCAGGAGCCGCCACCGAAAGGGGCGCTATACGCTGGCCGGGTTGGTGCGTGAAGTTGGCGAGTACGTCGGCCGGCCCGCGGACGCCTTCGAGCGTTTCCACACCGGCGCTTTCGTGCTCGAGTCGCTCCCCAGCGCCCTGGCGGTGTTCTTCAGTTACCCCGAAGAGCCCGAAAAAGCGCTTCTCTGCGCCGCTCACGCCGGTCACGATACCGACACCATAGCCAGCATGGTCGGCGGCTGGCTGGGGGCGCACCTGGGTGACCGCAAGCTGCGCTCGCGCACGCCCTCCGACTGGTGGAACGTTAGCGTCGCTGCCGAGATCGAGCGGATAAGCAGGTTGGGTAGTTGAAGGGAATGCGGGTTGGCGGTTAAGAAGGCATTCCAAACCCGTAGTTCGTCCCGTGGCTCTAAAGGCGGCCTGTAGCTTTAAAAGCGGCGTGTAGTTTGTGGCCTGTGGAAACTTCTCGGGCGACGTTAAGTAGTCTGACCGAGCGAAGTCTCAGATTACATCACGAAGTAGGTACCGCTGTCTGCCAAGTATATAGGAGCAATTCCCTCCTCTTTGGGGAGAGCCGGGGAGGAGGTTGTTAAAATCGGCAAGTGGCCTGCGGCTCGTGGCTTGTAGAAACTTTCGGAACACGTCGTTTTGCGCGTCGCGAATGCGGCCTACCCACCTCCTATACCCCACCTCCTACCTATCACCTCCCATCTCGTAGGGGCGGACCTACGTGTCCGCCCATGGGTTCGTGGTACGTGGTGCGTAGTGCTTGGTGCGGGGTGTTGGAGACAGGATGGCCTGTGGTTTGTGGCCTGTAGAATCGCCATGCCCAGCTTTCGGCTCTCTACTGGTAGGGGAGGGTTTTAAACCCTCCCCTACGTTCCAGCGTCGACACGTCTACGGCAACCTAACCCCGGCTTCTCTTCCGGC
>JALVWZ010000195.1 GCA_027023115.1 Thermaceae bacterium | reverse complement strand
CGAACGCCCTGGCCACGTATTTGACCGGAACCAGTATTCTCTTGCCGTCGCGCAAGGCGTGCGGCGGCGTGCCGGTTACCAGTTTCTTGAATACGGTGCGCGACTTGGGAATTGCACTGACCGGCAGGCGTACCAGTAGCGAGCCCATCCCGAGGATCAGCCGGTCGCCGCTTTGCCAGTACGCCAGACCCAGCGCCTGCGCGAAAGGGCGCGCTTCGGTGTAAGACACGCCGTAGTTACCGGGATACTCGGCCTGCAGGGCTTCGGCTCCCACCAGCAAAGGCTTGGCCTCCTGTGCCGCCGCTGCGGCCAGTAGTACAAACGTAATCGCAACAAGGAGCCGCCTCAGTACCATTTTTCCAGCTCCCGCTCCACGGCCCGTTTCTTGTCGTCCTGCTTTTTTTGGTAGTCCCGCTTGCCCCGGGCCAGCCCTAGCAAAACCTTGGCGTAGCCGCGGTCGTTGAAGTAGATCTTGAGCGGCACTAGCGTAAGACCCTTCTGCTCCACCTTACCCCGCAGACGCGCCAGTTCATGACGGTGCAGGAGCAGCTTGCGCCGCCGCCGCGGGTCATGGTTGCTGTAAGAGCCCTTTTCGTAAGGGGCTATGTAGAGGTCCTCGAGCCAAAGCTCTCCGTCCACAAAGCGGGCGAACGAGCCGGTAAAGTCCACCTTGCCCTGGCGTACCGACTTCACCTCGGTGCCCCTGAGGGCAATACCGGCCTCGTAGGTTTCCAGAATCTCGTATTCGTGCCGCGCCTTGCGATTCTCAAGCACCACCCTATTTTAACCGGCACTTGATGAAGCCTCGCTTAGGTCGCCCCAGACGCACCGCGTCCAGTCGGTTCGAGCGCCCTATATGTCCCCGTTCCGGCCCAGCAAACACCTGCTCCAGGACAATTTTCCGAGACCACCTCTTTCCTGGGCGACGTATACTAGAGTCAGTGCGAAGGTACGTCTTCCCAACCCTGCTGGCCTACGCGGTCGTGTTCCTTATTTATAACCTTGCTGCCCACTACAAGATCCTCCATGCTCCGGAGGGCTTTTTTTACGGCCTGGCGACGGTGCTGGCGCTGGCCAGTGGCTATTGGGCCTATCGCTTGCTGCCTCGTACCGGGCTTTCTCTAACGGGTCTGGCGGTTTTCGTGCTAGGAGCCGTTGCGGCTTTCTCCAATCCGCTTCTGTTTTCATGGATGCCACTGGCCGGAGTTTTCATCGCTTACGCCGGTGCTGGTAGCCATCTTCCAGAAAGCGACATTGCCGCATTCTGGGGTTGGGTATTCGTTTGGCCGGCGCTGGCGATGATGCTCATCTGGAACATCCTGCCAAGCTTCTTCGCGCTCTGGATCAGCCTCTTCGACCGCTTCAACTTCATAGCCAAGAGCCACTTCGTTGGCCTGCTCAACTACAGCATCCTCCTGCACGATCCACTTTTCTGGCGCTCTTTGGAGAACACTTTCTGGTACGTTATTTTCACCGTTCCCACCGGCATATTCCTGGGCACGTTGATTGCGATAATGCTCAACGAGCGCATCAGGGCGCTGGGCCTGTTTCGGACGCTCTATTTCTTGCCTTACATAACCGCATTGACCGCCGCCGCCGCCGTCTGGCAGTGGATCTATCATCCCGAGTTCGGTTTTCTCAACTGGCTATTGGGCACTACCGGCCTCGACTGGCTGCATACGCCCGATGGAGTGATAGGTCTGGCCCTCAAGCCATTTGGTATTCATCTGCAGGGGTTCTGGGCAGGTCCCAGCGTGGCTTTCGTCGCCATCATGATAATGAGCATCTGGCACTTTCTGGGTTACAACGTGGTCATTTTGCTGGCCGGTTTACAGTCGATTCCCAAACAGTACTACGAAGCCGCCGAGCTTGACGGCGCCGGTTGGTGGCAGCAGCAGCGCTACGTTACCTGGCCTTTGCTCTCCCCCACCACCTTCTTCCTCTCCATAATTGGCCTCATCGGCGCCTTCCGGGTATTCACTCAGGTATACGTAATGACACCCACCGGCGGCGTTCTCAACGACACCCTGACCATGGCGATGTACCTCTACAACAAGGGTTTTCGCGACTCCGACTTTTCCTACGCCTCGGCTCTGGCGGTAGCGATGTTCCTGATCATCCTGGCGCTGACGCTCATCCAACGCAAGGTGCTCGAAGGGCGGGTGACCTATGAGCAGTAACCTGCGCCGCCTGCTGAGTCAGATTCTCATTTATTTGCTGCTGAGCGCCGGAGCGGTGGTCATGGCCTTTCCCTTTTACTGGATGCTGGCTACCAGCGTAAAAAGCCCTCAGGAAGCGCAGCAGGCAGCGCCAATCTGGTTCCCGGAACGCGTAAAGCCCGCCAACTGGCGGGTCGCTGCGCGGCTGGGAGCCGAAGGCGCCGGCGATTCCTGGTGGGGCGGCTTTGCCCCCGGTCATACCATCAAGCTGCACGTCGGCGCCGCCAACCCCGGAGCAGGCAAGCCCCGCGTGCGGGTTCCCAAACCGCCGGCGGTCTTTAGCGACCCGCGCAGCGAATCGACCAGGATAAGCGTCGAATCAGGCACCGACGGATGGACGATTAGCCTCCGCAACGCTGG
>JALVWZ010000194.1 GCA_027023115.1 Thermaceae bacterium | reverse complement strand
AACCGAACCGTGGCTTCTCTTCCGGCATGGACCCCGGATCTCGGCCGGGCTAGCCGGCCTCGTCCGGGGAATCGGGGAAACCGGCAAGTGGCCTGTAGCTCATGGTCTGTAGCCCGTGGCTTGTAGTGCGTTTATCTCGTCGTAGGGGCGGACCTGTGTGTCCGCCCTCTGGGTGCGTGGTGCGTGGTGACGATGACGAGACGGCCCGTAGCGTGTGACTCGTGGCGAACGGGTATGCGGTTCGTAGCTCGCATCGGACAAATCCCCCTCCCTTGGGGGAGAGCCGGGGTGGGGGTTCAAAAGTGGCAAGTAGCTTGTGGCTCGTGGCCTGTGGAAACACCGCAATACGTCGTTCGCGCGCTTCTAACTTGGTTTACCCGCATCCCACACCCTACTTCCCACAACCTAATCGCTACCTACCGCGCACTACGTACTACACCCGACCCCCACCTCCTACAACCTGGCGAATGGTTTTTGCGGCGCAAGTGGCGCAGCCGTGGTCGGGTGTTTTCTACGCTTCCGTTAAGGGCGAATGGCCGCGTGGTAAAATGAAACAGGCAGAAAACGGTTCCACCCGGAACGAGTGAACGAACTTTCTGCCCGGAACACATGAACAAACTTTACGGAAACGTCCAAGGCCTAAAACCATCGTTGAAAAAGCGCCTCGGCAACCTGTACCGTCGCCGGGTGCCGTCGGAGCGGCTTTACACCGCCGAGCTGGCGCGCACTATGGCCGAGCTATCCGCCGAGGCGGGCAAGGCGGTCAGCCTGCTACTGGCCCGCAACGGTCAGGTGCGGGCGGTAGCGGTGGGTGACGCCGCCACGTTGCCGGTGCCGGAGCATGCCTATTTGGAAACCCGTCTTTCCGGTTACCGGATAATCCACACCCACCTGTCCGGCGGCGGCCTTTCGGCCTCCGACCTGTCGGTGCTGTTCTTGCACCGTTACGACTCGATCGTAGCTCTGGAAGTGGACGATGGAAAGCCTATCAGGGCTCATTTAGCCCACTTGGTGCCGCCGCGTTCGGAGGAGGAAGACTGGCGCGTCTACCCGCCGCGTCCTTACGGCGAATACCTGGAGTGGGACTACGGCGCGACGCTGGCAGCGCTCGAAGAAGAGCTTTCCCGCCAGGCGCGGGTTCGCGAGCTGGCCGACGGCTCCGGGGAGAGGGTGATTCTGCTGGCCGTCGACGACGGTCGCGGCCCCGAAGCCGAGCTGCACCTGGAAGAGCTGGCCGAGCTGGCGGCTACCGCCGGCGGGGTAGTGGTTCACCGTGAACTCGTCTACCGCGCCATCCTCGATCCGCGTTACGCCGTTGGCCGCGGCAAACTGGAAGAGCTGAGCCAGATCGCCTACCACGAGAACGCCGGCACCCTCATCTTCGGGGTGGACCTCACCCCGGCGCAGGCCGGCGAGATCGAGCGGGTTACTCAGCTAAAGGTGCTCGACCGGACCCAGCTGATCCTCGACATCTTCGCCCAGCACGCCCGCACTCCGCAGGCGGAAACCCAGGTGGAGCTGGCGCAGCTGCGCTACCTGTTGCCGCGTCTGGTGGGTAAGGGCCGGCAGCTCAGCCGTTTGGGCGGCGGTATTGGCACCCGCGGTCCCGGTGAAACCAAGCTGGAGGTGGACCGCCGCCGGATCAACGAGCGCATTCGCCGCCTCGAGCGCGAATTGGAGCGCATTGCCAAACAGCGCCGCCAGTCACGCAAGGCCCGCCGCCGCAGCCGCACGCCGGTGGTGGCCATCGTCGGCTACACCAACGCCGGCAAGACCACCCTGCTGCGGGCGCTAACGCGCAAGGGCGACGAGGGCGAAGACAAACTGTTCGCCACCCTCAAGCCGCTTACCCGCCGCGGCTACCTGCCAGGCTACGGCGAGGTGCTCTTTACCGATACCGTTGGCTTCATCCGCGAGATGCCGGCCGATCTGGTAACCGCCTTCCGGGCCACCTTGGAAGAGCTTGGGGAGGCCGATCTGATCGTGCACGTCCTCGACGCGGCGGTCCCGGGGGCGCTGGATCGGTACCGCGGCGTCGAGATGCAACTGGACGAGATGCAACCGCCGGCGCCGCGCCTCTCGGTGCTCAACAAAGCCGACCGCGCCGACCCGTACGACCTGTTTTCTCTGCAGGAAAAACTGGCCGCGCCGGCCGTTTCGGCCCAAAGCGGGGCCGGGCTGGCCGAGCTGAAGCAGCTGTTGGCGCAAAAGCTGGTTTTGCAGGGGTTGCCGGCTCAGTCCTGGGCGCAGTACGACCTGCGCTCCTGACGGGCTCCAACTAAACGTTCATTTTCGATGGGGTAGCATGGTGCCATGCGGCTTCCGAGACTTCTCTTCCCGATTCTCCTGCTGGCTTTCTTTTCTGCCTGGGCCGCCCCGGATACGGTGGTCGCCCGCGTTGGCGACCGGGTGATCACCCAGGCCGACCTAGACTTGCAGTTCGAGCTCTTCCTCCGCCAGAGCAGCGGTGGAATGCAGATTTCCGACGAGGCGAGAGCCAAGTTGATGGGCCTCAAGAAGCAGTACCTGCAGCGGATGGTTCAGGATCTAGTCCTGGTACAGGAGGCCGAGCGCCGCGGGCTGGCGCCCAGCCAGGAGATGGTGG
>JALVWZ010000193.1 GCA_027023115.1 Thermaceae bacterium | reverse complement strand
GGCACTGCTCGGCCCCAGCGGCTCGGGGAAGTCGAGCGCGCTGCGGGTGGCCGCCGGTTTAGAACGACCGTGGCGGGGTCGGGTGGAGATCGGCGGCCGCGACGTGACCGACCTGCCCCCGGAGCGGCGGGGGGTGGGGTTCGTCTTTCAGGACTACGCCCTCTTCCCCCACCTGAGCGTGGCGGACAACGTGGCGTTCGGGCTGGTGGAGCGGCGCTGGCCGGCGGAGCGAGTGCGGCGGCGGGTGGGTGAGCTGCTCGAGCAGATGGGCCTCGCGGCCCACGCCCAGAGGAAGCCAGAGCAACTTTCCGGCGGCGAGCGGCAGCGGGTGGCGCTGGCGCGGGCGCTGGCTCCCGAACCGGCGGTGCTGCTGCTCGACGAGCCGCTGGGGGCGCTCGACCTGCGCCTGCGCGAACGGCTCTTGCTGGAGCTCAGGCGGGTCTTGTGCGACGAGAACGTGACCGCCGTCTTCGTGACCCACGATCAGACCGAGGCCTTCGTGACCGCGGGGCGGGTGGCCATCGTCAAGGACGGCCGCCTGGTGCAGCTGGGCGCGCCCGAGCAGATCTTCTCCCGCCCCACCGACGCCTGGACGGCGCGGTTCTTGGGCCACAAGAACGTGCTCGACACCGAAGCGGCGCGGGCGCTGGGTTTGGGCGCCAAAGCGCAGGTATTGCTCCCCGGGGCCCTGCGCTTGAACGCGGGCCAGGTAGAGGCCCGGGCGGTCGAGAGGCTGTTTTTGGGAGCACGGGTGGGGGTCTGGCTCGAGGCCCGCGGGGTGCGCCTCTACTGGGAAGGCCCCGAGCCCGAGGCGCCGCGGGAAGGAGCGTCGCTGCGGCTGGGCATCGATCCCGAGCTGGCGGTGGAGGTGGCGCCGTGAACTGGACCCCCGAGGCGCTGGTGCTGCTCGCCGGCCCGCTGGAGCCAACGCCGCCGCTGTTGCGCGCGGCGCGGGCCGCCCGGCTGGTCGTGGCCGCCGACGGCGGGGTGCGTCACGCCGAGGCGCTGGGGGTGGAGCCGGCCTTGTGGGTGGGCGACTTTGACTCGGTGAACGCCGCCGACCTGACCCGCTGGCGACACCTGCCGCGGATGGAGTACCCGCGCGACAAAGACGCCACCGACGCCGAGCTGGCCGCGCGGGTGGCGCTCGAGGCAAAACCGGCGAGCCTGCTCTTTGCCGGCGGGCTGGGGGGCGAGCTGGACCACGAGCTGGGCAACCTGACGCTGGCCGTTTCGTTGGCCCGCCAGGGCGTGCAAACCGCGCTCTCCAGCGGCTCCACCTGGGCCTTTGCGCTGGTGCCGCCGGGGCTCGAGCTGGACCTGGAGCCGGGCACGCCCTTTAGCGTGGCGCCGCTGGCCGACCTGGCGGGCGTGACGATCCACGGCGGCCGCTGGGAGCTAGAAGACGCCCGCCTGCCATTGGGCAGCGGCCACGGGTTGCGCAACGTGGCCGAAGGCGCGGTGTCGCTTTCTCTCACCGCTGGCTACGGGCTGGTGGTTCTTGACCTGGCCTCGAGATCTACTTAAACTGGCTACAAGATGATTCTCAGCTAGCCTTGGCCCCCGCAATTGCGCACCGCCGGGCGGTGTGCGGGGGTAAGTGCGGCCGCAGTAAGCGGCCGTTCGGCTATACGGATGTGGTCTTCCCAATAAACAGTTGGAGGTAAATATGAAAAGGCGCTGGCGCTTGGTCGTCTTCTCGATAATGTTCATCGCAAGGAGCGCGCCCGGGTTGGCGCTGGGGTTTTGGGGGCTCTTGGCCCTCACGTCGCTGATTCCGACGGGGCTGGTTTATGTCTTGGGCCAAATGGCTGCCACGGCTGCCGCGGGTGACGCGGCGGGATTGGGAACCTGGGCGGTCGGCTGGGTTGGTCTCCTGCTCTTTTCGCAATCTACCGGTCCCCTGATCGCCTTGTTGGAAGGCAATCTGAACGAGCGGCTGACCTTTGCGGTCAACCGCACCCTGATGGAGCACGTTAAGGGATTTTGGGGGCTTGAGCCCTTTGAAGACGAATCGTTCTACGCCCAAGTACGCCTACTCAGGCGCGAGGCCACTTACGCGCCGATGAACCTTTCCATCTTTCTCGGCCAGGCCATGCGCGGCGTATTCACCGTCCTGCCGCTGCTGGCGCTGGTGGGGCGCTGGAGCCCCTGGCTGCCGCTGGGACTCTTGCTGGCCACGTTGCCCTACGCGGTGGCGGGGGTACGGTTGCAGCAGCTGGTCTGGAGTACGGTCGTGGCCAACGACCCGGAAGCGCGCCGCATGGAATACGCCACCGGCGTGCTGCTCAGCAGCGAGCACGCCGCCGAAACCCGGGTCTACGAGAGCGGCGGCTTTTGGCTGCGGCGCTACCGGGCGAACTTCGACCGGTTGCACGCCCGCGCCCGCGCCACCCGCCGGCGAGAGGTGGTTACCACCACTGCCTTCTTGCTGCCAACCGCGCTCGGCCTTGGCGGTACTTTTGCCGCGGTGCTGCGCTTGGGGGTAGGCGTTGGCGGAGTCGTCGAGGTGGCGGCGGCCCTGCAGCGGTTGCAGACGACGCTGGTTGAGTTGGTGGACGCACTGGGGATGCTGGAGCGGTCGTTGTTTTACATGGAAGCCCTGCGCGACTTTTTGGCGAGCCGACCGGGGCTGGCCTCCGGCCCGCGTCTGCGTGTAGGCGAGCGTCCCCCGCGGATAACGTTCGAAGATGTTCACTTCAGCTATCCAGATGGTCGGACTGCACTGGTCGGGGTATCGCTCACGCTCGAACCGGGTCGGCTCCACGGCCTGGTAGGCGAGAACGGTGCCGGCAAGACCACCCTGGTCAAGCTGCTCTTGCGGTTTTACGACCCGAGCCGAGGCCGCATCTTGGTGGACGGGGTGGACCTGCGGGAGCTGGACCTGGCCGCCTGGCGGAGGCGAGCGGCGGCGGTGTTCCAAAGCTTCGGACGCTATGCGCTCGAGCTGGGCGAGAACGTGGCATTGCGCGAGGTAGGTCCTGGCGACGAGGCGGCGCTACTGCACGCTCTGGCACAGGCTGGAGCGGTGGAGCTGGCCCGCGGTTTGCCGCATGGTCTGGCTACCATGCTTTCCAAGGAGTTCGGCGGAACCGAGGTGTCGGGCGGTGAGTGGCAAAAGGTGGCTTTGGCCCGGGCTTTCTTTCGCAAAGGGGCCAGATTGATGGTGCTTGATGAACCGAGCGCCGCCCTCGATCCGCGCAGTGAGGCCCATCTCTTCCGGCGTTTTGCCGAACTGGCCGCGGGCCGCACCGCGCTTTTGGTCAGCCACCGTCTGGGTTCAGTGCGGAGCGCCGAGCGCATCTTCGTCTTCAAGCAGGGCCGTTTGTTAGAAGAAGGCACTCACGAGGCGCTCTTGAGTATGGGGGGTGAATACGCCGAGCTCTGGCGGCTGCAAAGCCGCGCCTACGCCTAGAATGAAGGCATGGACGCCAAGGGTTGGGTGCTGACCGCGGTCGAGAAACTGGGCTGGGCGGGCGAGCGCGAGATCGTCCGCTGGCTCGACGAGCGGGGTGAGGAGCTCTCGCGGCTGGAGCTGCAAAAAGCCCTCGAGGCCTTGCTGGCCGAGGGTAAGCTCGAGCAAAAGGGCGACCTCTACCGCCGCGCCACCCCCAAGGGGGCCAAAAACGCTTTCGATTCGCTGTTTGGCGAGTAGGACCAGGAGGCCAACATGTCCGTTTTGATGGAGTTCGCCATCTTCCCCACCGACAAGGGCGAGAGCGTGAGCGCTTACGTGGCCCGCGTGCTCGAGCAGGTCCGCGCCAGCGGCCACCCCTACCAGCTGACCGCCATGGGAACCATCGTCGAAACCGCCACCATGAAGGAGGCCACCACCCTCCTCAACCAGGCCTACGCCCTGCTGGCAAAGGACAGCCGCCGCGTCTACGCGGTGGCCACCTTCGACGTCTGTGAGGGCCCACCTGGCAGGCTGGCCGCCAAGGTCCGCTCGGTAGAGGAAAAGTTGGGGGGCTAAAGCCGTCCGGTGGTCTTGCGGCCGTTCAGTCGGGCTTGAGTAGCGGCCTGAACTCGGCGCGCACCTTGCGCACCTTGGGGGCGATTACCGCCCGGCAGTACGGGTCTTGCGGGTACTTGTCGTAGTAGCGGTGGTGCTCAGGCTCGGCGGGCCAGAAGCGGTCCAGCGGCTCGAGTTCGGTAACGATGCGCGGGCCGAATAACTTGTTAAGGCTGCGGATCTTCCGGCGGGCCGCTCGTTCCTGAGGCTCGTTTTCGTAAAGGATTATGGAGCGGTACTGGGGGCCAACGTCGTAACCCTGGCGGTCTTTGGTGGTCGGGTCGTGCGCGGTAAAGAAGACGTCTAGCAGCTGGTCGTAAGTGATCGCCTGCGGGTCGAACTCCACCCGTACCACCTCGGCGTGGCCGGTCTCGCCGCCGGACACCTGTTCGTAGGTAGGGCGCTCGAGCTCGCCGTCGGCGTAACCAGGCGCGACCTCGAGCACCCCCTGGAGTGGGCGCAGGGCCGCTTCCAAGCACCAAAAGCAGCCCCCGCCAAAGGTGGCGAACTCGCTCAAGCCCCGTCCCCGGCTCCTTCACCGCCGGCGTGCGGCGTGGGCAGGTACTCCTGCGCCTGGAAGAGGTTTATACCGCTGCGCACCAGGTCGTGCAGTTTACCCATGGTGGCCTCCTCCTCGATCTGCTCGTTGAGGAACCAGTGCAGCAGGGGCACGGCGCGATAATCGTTCTCTTGGTGGGCGATGGCCATCATCGCCTCGAACTGGGTGGTTACGGTGCGTTCGGCCTTGACCGCGCTGGCTATCGCCTCGATGGCGTCGGCAAAGTTGGGCCGGGCCTCCTTGGCCGCGGGAATGAAAGGGGCCACGTCGTGGTCGAGCAAAAAGTCGACGATCTTCAGGGCGTGCTCGCGCTCTTCCTCGGCTTGGCGGTAGAAGAACGCCGCCCAGCCGTCGAGCGAGCGACGGGCGAAGTAGACGGCGATGGCCAGGTAGTGGTTATGGGCGCTCAGCTCGTGGCCGATCTGCTGGTTGAGTGCTTTGGTCAGGGTGCTGCTAATCATCTCGGGCCTCCTCAGGAAGTGCGCTTTCAGTATGGCGGCGGCAGCGGTGAGGAAAGTTATTGCAGCTCATTATCAGTAAGCGTAGAATGCCGCCTATGAGCTCGATGGCGCTCCTGTTTTTGACCCTCTTCAACAGCATGTTGGGGCTTTCGCTGCTGTTTCCGATCATCGCTCCGCTGGGCCGCGAGCTGGGCTTGAGCGAGATGCAGGTAGGCACCTTTTCTACCGCCTACGCTCTGATGCAGTTCCTGTTGGCCCACTACTGGGGGCGCCTCAGCGAGCGCAAGGGGCGCAAGCCGATACTCCTGATAGGAATCCTCGGGTTTTCGATCTCCTTCTTTGCCTTCGCCCTGGCCGCCCAGCTCGGCTTCGACCATCGCCTGAGCGTTGGCTGGGTCTACTGGTTGATGCTGGCGGCACGCCTCTTCGGCGGCGCTTTTTCCTCGGCGACGCTGCCGACCGCGCAGGCCTACGTGGCCGACGTGACCGGCAAGGCCGACCGCACCGCCGGCATGGCGGTGATCGGCGCTGCGTTCGGGCTGGGGGTGGTCTTCGGGCCGGCCATCGGCGGCGCGCTGGCGGGGATCAGCCTGCTGGTGCCGGTTTACTTCTCGGCGGCGCTGGCGCTTTTGAACGCCCTTTTCGTCTGGCTGGCGCTGCCGGAGCCGAAAAAGCACGTCCACCTGCACGAGCCGCCCCGCCTCAACTTTTGGGACATGAAGGTGCTGCCGCTGCTGGTGGTGGCGCTGGCGGTAAGCCTGAGCTCGGTGGCCATGGAGAGCACGGTCGCCTTTTACTTCCAAGACCGCCTGCAGCTCACGCCGCAGCGGGCGGCCAAGATGGTGGCCTGGGCGCTTACGGTTTACGGGCTGGTGGCGGTGTTCGTGCAGGGGTTCTTGATCCGCAAGTTCAAGTGGCCGCCGCTGGCGATGATTCGGGGCGGCATCCCGATCTCGGTGGCCGGCTTTGTAACCTTCGTCTTCGCCGGGCACTTTACCTGGCTGACGCTGGCGCTGGTGCTGCAGGGGGTGGGCCAGGGTCTGGCGGCGCCGGCGGTGACGGCGGCGCTCAGTCTGGCAGTGGGCGAGGGTTTGCAGGGAGCGGTGGCCGGCCTCAACTCGAGCGCCCAGGCCTTGGGGCGGATGCTGGGGCCCGTCGTGGGCACCTACTTTTACCAAAACGTCGCCCACAGCACCCCCTTCATCGTCAGCGCCCTCTTGCTCCTGGCGGCCTGGGCGCTGGTCCTGCGCTACCGGCCGCCCCGGGTCGCAAGCGAGCCGTAGGGCAAATTTCGAGAAAAACTGATAAAGCCATGCCGCGGCGAGGTTTTGGCATCGGAACCCTTCAGCCGACGAAGCTCAAAAACCAAACAGGAATACGCCCCGCGGCTGCGGGGCGTTATTGGTATCCGAAAGACCGGCTCAACCAACGAACGTTAGCCACTTGCGGTACTCGGGCTTCTTGCCGGTGACCGCCTCGAGGTACTCGCGACGCAGCTTCATGGTTATCTCGCCGGCGCTGCCCGAGCCGATGGGGCGGCTGTCGATCATCGAGACCGGGGTCACCTCGGCGGCGGTGCCGGTCATGAAGACCTCGTCGGCGCTGAAGAGTACGTCGCGGGTCACGCGGTAGGCCTCGCGCACGGTAAAGCCCAGGTCTTCGGCGATCTCGATTACCGAGTCGCGGGTAATGCCGGGCAGGTTGACCGAGTGTTCGATGGCGTAGATAACGCCGTTCTTGACGTAGAAGAGGTTTTCGCCCGAACCCTCGGCTACGTAGCCTTCCTTGTCGAGCAAGAGGGCCTCGTCGGCGCCGGCGGCCAGCGCGTCCATCTTGGCCAGGGCGCTGTTGACGTAGTTGCCGCCGGCCTTGGCCTTGCCGGGCATGACGTCGCCGGGGAAGCGCCGCCAGGAGCTGGTGACCAGCTTGGCGCCCTTGCGAACGGCCTCCTCGCCCAGGTAAGCGCCCCACTCCCAGGTGGCGATCATGACGTCGGCCGGGTTGTTGGGCAGGGGGTTGACGCCCAGCGAGGTGGCTCCGAACCAGGCCAGCGGGCGGATGTAGCAGGCCTTCCAGCCGTTGGCGCGGATGGTGTCGAGTATTGCCTGGCTGATTTCGGCGTGGCTATAGGGGATTTCCAGGCGTAGTATCTTGGCCGAGTTGAAAAATCGCTCGACGTGCTCCTCTAGCCGAAAAACCGCCGGGCCCTCGCTGGTTTCGTAGGCGCGGATGCCCTCGAAAACGCTGGTGCCGTAGTGCAGGGCGTGCGCCAAAACGCTCACGCGCGCTTCCTCCTGGGGAACCAGCTGGCCGTTCATCCAGATTTTTCCGGCGTTGATGCGGGTGTCGCCGCCTTTTCCCATTGTTTCCTCCTTTGCCGCCGTGCGGCCGCTTGTCCTATAGAATACTCGCCGCTAAGCGATTTTGACCAGCGAGCGCACCGCTTCTGGCAGGCGGGCGGCGCGGGCGGCCGGGTCTTCGCCGCGCAGCGGCAGGGCCACGAAGCGGCGCACCCGGTCTTCGAGGAGCGGCAGCAGGCTGCGGTCTTCCAGCGCTTGCGGCGCCAGCTCTTCTATTTGCTCGCGCAGTTTCTCCGAGGCCAGCCAGCGGGCGGCGGCCAGCAGGTCGCCTTCGAGCGGCTCGGCCAGCGGGTTTTGTTCCAGGTCGCGGGCCGTGCGGCGCACCAGCGGCTCGCGCAAGAGCGGGCGGCAGTAGCGGCAGGGCTGGTCGCCGCCGGGCCGCTCGCAGATGGGGCAGCGCTCGCCGTTTTCGGCGCTAAGTTCGGCCGCCAGCACGGCGCGGCCGGCATGGGCCACCGCCGGCCGCAGCTCCGGCGGCACCGCGCGCTGCCACTCTTCGAGCCGGCGGGCCAGCTCCAGCGGCAGGGGCGGCGGCTCTGGGCGCGGCGCTTCTTCTGCGGCGCCGGTTTCTTCCTCTTTTTCCTGACGCAGCCGGCCGGCAATGAAGCGCACGTTCCGCACCGTTCCTTCGCCGAGGTGGTTGGCATAGCGGCGCACGAACTCCTCGCGCTGGTAGGTGAGCTGGTGAGCCAAAGCAGCGCTCTCGACCCGCACCAGCAGCTCGCCGCGCTCCAGGCGCAGGGGTTCGGTCAGGCGGGCCAGCATCTCGCCGGCTATCTCGGGCCAGAGCGCCAGCACCCGGCCGCGGCGCAGCCCGGCTTCGAGCTTGTAGCGCTTCAGCAGCTGGCCCAGCAACTCTCCGGCGCGGCTTTCCCCCACGCCTTCATGCTAGCAGGCGCGGGTAAAATAGGGGCGTGGCGCTGATCAGGATAGCCCAAGGCGACATTACCGGCTTCGCCGGCGACGCCATCGTCAACGCCGCCAACGACCGGCTGATCCTTGGCTCCGGCGTGGCCGGGGCGATTCGCCGCAAGGGCGGGCCCAAAATCCAGGAAGAGTGCAACCGCCACGGTCCCATCCGCGTAGGCGAGGCGGCGGTCACCGGCGCCGGGGAGCTGCCGGTGCGTTACGTGATCCACGCCGCGGTTCTGGGGGCGGAGCCGGCCAGCTACGAGACGGTGGACCGGGCTACGCGGGCGGCGCTCGCCAAGGCGCGCGAGCTGGGGCTCAAGACGGTGGCCTTTCCGCTCCTCGGCACCGGCGTGGGCGGGCTCGAGCCGGAAAAGGTGGCCCGGATAATGATCGCCGCCTTCAAGGAAGCCCCCGACGACCTGGAGGTCACCCTCTACGGCTACACCGCCGCGGACGTGGAGGCCATCCGCCGCGCCCTATGATTCTCGTCCGGCTGCGGCAGCAGAACTTTCGCAACCTGAAGAGCCTCGAGCTGGTCCTGCCTCCGGGCCCGCTGGCCCTCGTGGGCCCCAACGCCAGCGGCAAGACCAACCTGCTCGAGGCCATCTTTCTGGCTCTCGGCGGCGAGGTGCGGGGCGCGCTCGCCGACCGGGTGCGCTTCGGCGCGGCCGAGGCGCGCCTGTTCGCGGAAGTGGAGACCCAGCTGGGCGCGGTTCGCTTCGAGCAACGTTTCGGTCGCGGCGGCCGCGAGGTGCGTCTCAACGAGGCGCCGGCCAGCCTGCGCGAGCTGGCCGAGTACGCCGGCGCGGTCTGGATCCGCCCCGAGGACATTTCCCTGGTACGGGGCGGCCCCGAGGAGCGGCGGCGCTGGCTGGACGGGGCGCTGGTGCGCTTTTCGCCCCGCTACCGGGCGCTGCTCTCCGCTTACGACAAGGCGCTGCGCCAGCGCAACGCCGCCCTCAAGACGAGCCCGCGCGGAATAGGCGTTTGGAACGAGCGCCTGGCCGGTTACGGCGAGCAGATCCTGGTCTGGCGGCGGCGCATCCTGGAGCGCCTGGCGCCGCTGACCGCCGCCGCCTACCACGAGCTGGACGCGGCGCCCTTGGAGCTGGAGCTGCGCGAAACGGCGCCGCCGGAGGGGCTGCGGGCGGCCTTGGAAGATAGGTTGCAAGAGGAGCTGGAGCGGGGAGTGACCCTCAGCGGCCCCCACCGCGACGACGTGCGGCTGGTGCTGGGCGGCCGCGACGCGGTCAAGTTCGCCAGCCGCGGCGAAGCCCGCAGCGTGGCGCTGGCCATGCGGCTGGCCGAGCACCGGCTATTGGCCGAGCACCACGGCGAGCCGCCGCTGCTTTTGGTTGACGACTTTTCGGCCGAGCTGGACGAGCGCCGCCAGGCGGCGCTCTTGGCCTACGCTTCGGGCCTGCCGCAGGCGGTCCTGAGCGGCACCCACGCCCCGGCGGGCTGGAGCAGGCTGTTGCGTATCGAAAACGGGGTCTGGAGTCTGGCCGGCTAGCGGTGTAGCCTCACCGCGTTGTTCGCGCCGCCCCTTACGTCACCGCGAGTATTCCCCCGTCACCCCCAGCTAAAACTGGGTACAAGGCCGTTTTAAAACGTGTGATAGGGGCTCTACGCCGCCACCGCCCGAATCCCCCTCTTTAACTTGAAAAACCGTGACGTTGGAGACTGTGCCGGTCTGGACTGGCTCGCGCGAGCCTCGAGGCTCGCTTGGCTGGAATGACGAAGTAAAGCCTAAGGCGCTGCCTCGCCGACAAACATCGTTACAACGCCCTGGTTTCTAGTGGGCCTTTCCTCCCTCGTCACCCCAGCGAAAGCTGGGGTCCAGGACCGAGTCAGTGGTCGGGGTTCGGGCGCTGCATCCACTTGCGGATGACCAAAATCCCTCCCCTTCGGGGAGGGCCGGGGTGGGGGTTTGGAAAGCGGCTTGTAGCCTGTGGCTAGTGGCCTGTGGAAACCCGTATTTATGCCGTTTCCTACATCCCACCTCCCACTTCCTACAACCTATTCACCACCTACTACGTACCACGCACTAAGTACCGCCCCCCGGATGGATCAGGTGAATGACGTGTTGGGGGATTGCGCACCCCTTAACCGGCGCGCGGCGTGGGCAGCCCCGGGGCGACGCCAAAGAGGGCCAGCGCCTTGCGGATGCCGGCGGCGTCTATGCCCGCCTCGGCGTGGAGGCGCTCCGGCTTGCCCTGGTCGCTAAAGCGGTCGGGCAGCCCGAGAATGCGCAGCTCGGGGCGCAAGCCGAGGCCCTCGAGGGCCTCCAATACCGCCGAGCCAAAGCCGCCGGCGCGCTGGTGGTCCTCGACGGTTATCAGGCGGTACTTGCCCGCCAGAGCGGCCAGCGTGTCGAGGTCGAGCGGTTTGATGAAGCGGGCGTTCACCACGCCCACGCGCGGGTCGCTGCCGGCGGCCTCGAGAGCGTAGGCCAGCGTCTTGCCGAAGGCCAGCAGGTAGACCTCGCTGCCCTGCTTGACTATTTCCCAGCGGCCCCAGTTGCACTGTGGCCAGGCGCCAGCGGGGGCCGGCTCCACCGCGCCGCGCGGCCAGCGTAGCGCCACCGGTCCGCCCTGCTCGAGGGCGGCGGCCAGCATGGCCCTGAGCTCCAGGGCGTCTTTGGGGGCGGCAATTTGCAGGTTGGGCACGGTGCGCAAAAGCGCCAGGTCGAACACGCCGTGGTGGGTGGGGCCGTCGCCGCCCACCAAGCCGGCGCGGTCGATGGCGAAGACGACGCTCAGCTTCTCGATGGCCACGTCGTGGATCACCTGGTCCACGGCCCGTTGCAGGAAGGTGGAGTAGATGGCCACCACCGGCTTCAGCCCCGCCAGGGCCATGCCGGCGGCGCTGGTCACGGCCACGTC
>JALVWZ010000192.1 GCA_027023115.1 Thermaceae bacterium | reverse complement strand
AAAGGCTGCTCATCATTCGCTCCGGCAAGGGCGGTAAGCAGCGTACGGTGCCACTCTCCCGCTCGCTCACGGCCGAGCTGGGCCGCTGGCTGCGGCTGCGTATCGGAATTGCAGATGGCGGCGAATCAGCGCTCTTCGTCAATACCGGCGGGCGCAAGAACAAGGGAAGACGCCTCTCCCCCAGCCTGCTGCGCAAGCGACTGGCGCGCTATTACGGCGAGCTGGGCTTCCCCAAGCGCTATCACGGCGCGCACATGCTGAGGCACACCGCCGGTACGCGCTTCTACCGCGCTACCAAGGACCTGCACGTAACCGCGCGGCTGCTGGGACACAGTAACGTCAACACCAGCGCCATCTACGCCAAGATGGACCTCGAGGGCCTGCGCGCGGCCGTGGACGAGCTCGAGGAAGAACAGTGACCCTCCTGCGCGAGTTACGCGAGCACGCCGCCCGGCTCGCCGGCGCGAGCGAAGACTTTCCCTTCGACTTCCATACCCTGGCCATACGAGTAGCCGGCAAGATCTTCTTACTGACCGATATCCGTACTGAGCCATTGCGGGTCAACCTCAAGTGCGACCCAGAGCGTTCGCGAAAATTGCGTGCAAGCTATCCGGAACACGTTTTACCCGGTTATCACATGAACAAAAGGCACTGGAACACCCTGGTTCTGGACGGCACCCTGCCGGATGATTTGGTGCGCGAGCTAATAGACCACAGCTACGACTTGGTATTTGCCAAGCTGCCGGCGCGGACGCGCTCGCTCTTAGCGCGGGGTGAAGTAAAAGGCGAAGGCGAGCAGAGCGTAGACGCCTAACAGCATTACTCCCTCGAGCCAGTGTGATTCGCCGTCGCGGACGACCGAGTTGGTGACGATTATCGCGGCCGCCAGGCCGACCAGCTCCAAGGGGTTGTGAAAGACCAGGTCGAACCGCACGCCGCTCAGCCAGCCCCAGATGATGAGAACGGGCGCCACCAGCAGCGCCACCTGCAGGCTCGAGCCCACGGCTATCTGCACCGCCAGGTCCATCTTGTCTTTGACGGCGAAGGTTACGGCCGCCAAGTGCTCGGCGGCGTTGCCGACCAGAGGAATGAGGATGATGCCAACGAAGAACTCCGAGAGACCCAGCGACTTGGTGGCTTCTTCCAGGCTGCCCACCAGCAGCTCCGACATCACCGCCACCCCCAGCGTTGCCGCTACCAACATGCCGAGGGCCACGGCAACGCTCCACTTGGGCTTGTGGCCGCTGCTCAAGCCCCCCACCAGCTCCCGGTGCGTGAGCAGCGAAAATATCAAGTCGGCCGCGTAAACCGTAATCAAGACCAGCGCTACCACCAGGCTGAACGAGGCGTCCGGCGTGGACGGGTCGCTAATACCGTAAAAACCGCGTTCGGCCATGTCAAAAAACGCCGGCAGCATGAAGGCTACCAGCGCCAAGGTCAATAGCGACACCAGCAGTCCGGCGGTCTGCTTGTTGAAGTGCTGACGATGATACTTGAGACCGCCGGCGAACACCGAAAGCCCCAGCACCAGCAGCAGGTTGGAAAGGAGCGAGCCGGATATGGAAGCCTTGACCACCTCGACCTTACCGGCGCTTAGCGCAAAGATGGCAATTATCAGCTCGGCGGCGTTACCGAAGGTGGCGTTGAGCAGACCGCCGGCGGTGCTGCCCAGGCGCGCCGCCAGCTCCTCGGTAGAACGCCCCATCCAGGCCGCCAGCGGCAAAAGTGCCAGCGCCGACAGGCCGAAGACCCAGACGCCGCCCCAGCCCAGAAAGTCGGCCAGAAGGGCCAGTGGAAAAGCGAGCAGCAATAGGTTCATCATGCGTTTGCTTCTTCCCGGCGCAGGCTGTAAACGCGACTGCTACCATTGCTGCTGGTAACGCCCCAGAGAACGTCGCAGGCTTCCATGCTGCGCTTTTGGTGGGTTACCAGGATGTACTGCCTTTCGGCCGCGAAGCGGCGCAGGAACTCGGTATATCGGAGGATGTTCGACTCGTCCAATGGCGCGTCAACCTCGTCTAGCACGGCAATGGGCAGGCTCCCCTCCCCTACCTCGGCCAGGGCGAAGATGAACGCCAGCGCGCCCATGGACTTTTCGCCCATCGAGAGCAGGCCCAGGTCGCGGGTTCTTTTGCCCGCCGGCTGCACCAGCAACCTCAACCCCTCCTCGTGTAGCGTTACGTCGGCGTTGCCACCAAGCAGGGCGCGGCCGTAATAGGCGAAGCGGCTGCGGAAGGTCTTGTAGGCATCGTGCAACTGCGAATCGTAGACCGCCCGCAGTTCTTCGCTTTCGGCCCGCAATCTGGCGGCCGCCTCCTCGGCCTCGCGCGCGGCCGCCTCGAGGCCGCCTAGCTTCTCCTCCATCTCCGCCAGCGTAGCGGCGGCGCGGTGGTTGACCGGTCCAATGGCCTCGATCTCGCGCTCGATCTCCCGCAGGCGCATTTGCAGCTTGCGCACCGAGCCCTCGGCGTGCGGCCCCGGGGGTAACTGGCTTCCTTCGCGTTCGACTTCCTCGAGGGTGGCGCTGCGGCGGGCCAAAAGCACCCGCGCCCCGTCCAGCTCGGTGATCACGCGACTTACTTCCTGCAGGTGACGCTGCCTCTCCTGCTTTAACTTGTCAAGCTGTTTGCGGGCC
>JALVWZ010000191.1 GCA_027023115.1 Thermaceae bacterium | reverse complement strand
GGAGAACGTAGCGGCGGCGGTGGACTGGTGGCGGGTGGTGGCCGAGCGCTTTGCCGGTTACCCCGAGGCGCTCTCGTTCGACCTTTTCATCGAGCCGGCCAAGGCCATCAACGAACGCCCCGACCTGCTCCTCGACTATTACCGCCGAGCGCTGGCGGTCATCCGCCCGCAGCACCCGGGCCGGATAGTCTTTCTGGCGCCGCGCCGGACGGCCAAGCCCAACTACCTTCCCGAACTGGAACCGCTCTTCGCCGCAGACGAGCACCTGGCCGCCGAGAGCCACTTCTACGCTTCCGGCCCTTCCAAGACGCGCGCCGCTCGCAAGTGGACTAGCGGCACCCCCGCCGAGCGGGCGCAGGTGCAGCGGTACATTGACGCGCTAGTCGCCTGGCGCGAAAAGACCGGCGTGCCGGTCTCGCAGGGGGCCTGGATGCCGGGCAACTACAACAAAGGCAATGACTTCAGCGTCCCCGAGCAGGTGGCGTTTGCCACCTTCATGGCCTGCAGCCTGCGCGCGGCGCAGATACCCTACGCGGTCAACGCCGACCAGAAGTTCTACGACATCCAAAAGAAGAGCTGGTTGCCGGAGATGCTGCCGGTGGTCGAGGCGTTTATACGGCCAAATTGTCGTTAGATGTGCAGTCTCACCACGTTGTTCACGCTCCCTCCGACGCCGCGAGCATCTCCCCTCGTCACCCCAGCGAAAGCTGGGGTCCAGGACTAAGTCGGGGGTCGGCGTTAGGGTGTTGCTTCGCCACTATGATTTCCTATGACATCCACGACCGACGGAGACCGCGCCGGTCTGGACTGGCTCGCGCGAGCCAAAGGCTCGCTTGGCTGGAATGACGAAAAACGGCAAGTGGCCCGTGGCTTGTAGCCTGTGGAAATGCTGCAATACATCGCTTCGCGAGCTCCTAACGTTGCTTACCCACTTCCCACTTCCCACACCCCACACCCTACATCCCGACGAACAACCCCCCTCCGGCCTGCGGCCATCTCCCCCGCCGGGGGAGGCAGAAATGAGCGCGTGGTTCGTAGCTCGTGGCCTGCGAAAACCCGTTTTTTTGCCGTTCCCTACATCCCACCTCCTACCTCCTACCTCCTACAACCTATTCAACACCTACTACGCACCACGTACCACGCACCGCCCACACCCCAGCCAACCCCGGAGCGACTTGGTGAACGACGTGTTGGCAAGTTCCAGCTGGAGTGCGCCCGGGAGGGTTTTTGTCCGCCGCTCGCGGGTGTAGCCTGAGGCGTGGAGGTAAATATGCGACTCAAGGACAAGGTTGCCCTGATAACTGGAGCCGGAAGCGGCATCGGCAAGGAGTCGGCCCTGCTCTTCGCCCGCGAGGGCGCGGCGGTGGCGGTGGTCGACATAGACGAAAAATCGGGCGAGGCCGTGGCCGAGCAGATACGCCAGGAAGGCGGACGGGCGATATTCGTCAAGGCCGACGTTTCCAAGGCTGCCGACGCCGAGCGGATGGTGGCCGAAACCGAGAAGGCCTTTGGCAAGTTGAACGTCCTCTTCAACAACGCCGGGGTGATGATCTCCTCCGACGGCGACGCGATTAGCACCAGCGAAGAGGTTTGGGACCTCACCCTGGCCATCAACGCCAAGGGCGTCTTCCTGGGTTGCAAGTACGGCATCCCGGCCCTGCGCCGCGCCGGCGGCGGCTCGGTGATCAACACCGCTTCCTTCGTGGCCACCCTGGGTGCGGCCACGCCGCAGGTGGCCTACACCGCCAGCAAGGGCGCGGTGCTTTCGATGACCCGCGAGCTGGCGGTGGTCCACGCCCGCGAGAACATCCGCGTCAACGCCCTTAGCCCCGGCCCGCTGCGCACCGAGCTCTTGATGAAGTTCCTCGACACCGAAGAAAAGAAGCAGCGGCGGCTGGTACACATTCCCATGGGGCGCTTCGGCGAGGCCAGCGAGATGGCCAAGGCGGCGCTATTTTTGGCCTCGGACGACTCGAGCTACATGACCGGCGCCGACCTGCGCGTGGACGGCGGCATCACCGCCGCCTACGTGACGCCCGAGTAAGGAGGCTGGCGTGAGCAAGATCCAAAAGACGATCAGCCCCATAGACGGTTCGGTTTACGTCGAGCGCGAACTGGCCGGCCCCGAGCGTATCGAGGCAGTGCTGGCGGCGGCCAAGGAAGCGCGCGCCGCCTGGCGGGAGCTGCCGCTGGCGCGGCGCCAGGAGCTGGTTCAGAAGGCGATTGACTACTTGGTGGAGCGCGCCGACGTTCTGGCCGAGGAACTGACCCGCCAGATGGGCCGCCCCATCGCCCACAGCCCCTTCGAGATCACCCGCGGTCTGCGCGAGCGCGCCGACTACATGATCGCGGTGGCGCCGGAGGCTCTGGCCGACGTGGTTCCTGCCCCCAAGGAGGGCTTTACCCGCTTCATTCGCCGCGAGCCGCTGGGAACAGTGCTGGTGCTGGCGCCGTGGAACTACCCTTGGCTTACCTCGGTGAACAGCGTCGTGCCGGCGCTGGTGGCGGGCAACACGGTAATCCTCAAGATGTCGGCGCAAACGCCGCTGGTGGCGGAGCGTTATCAGGAGGCGTTCGACGCCGCCGGCCTGCCGCCGGGAGTTTTCCAGTACGTCCACGCCGACCACGAGGCGGTGGCGCGGATGATCGGCGACGAGCGGGTTGACTTCGT
>JALVWZ010000190.1 GCA_027023115.1 Thermaceae bacterium | reverse complement strand
TAAGCTCCTCACGTATTCGTGACAAAATGTACGCTATGAAGCAGATAGGCGGATCAGCCGCTATGGAAGGCGTAATGATGAAGGCTCCCGACGCCTGGGCCTTGGCGGTGCGGCTCCCGAGCGGCGAGATACACGTCGAGCGCCACGACGAACCCTCCCTCTACGTCAAATACCCCTGGGCCAAGCTGCCGCTCATCCGCGGCGTGGTGGCCCTGATAGACGCCCTGCAGGTCTCCTACCAGGCCCTCTCCCGCAGCGCTTCTTTGGCCGGCGAAGAGGAGGAGGAGCTCTCTGGCTGGGCGCTCTATTTGACCATGATCATCAGCAGCCTGATCGGGGTCGGGCTCTTCATAGTCCTACCGGCGGCCGCCTCGCGCTTTTTCGTGGACGCCGCCAACCAGCCGCTGCTGTTCAACATTCTCGACGGCCTCATCAAGGCGGGCCTGCTAGTCGGCTACCTGGCCTTTATCGGTCGTTTCCCCGACATCAAGCGCTACTTCATGTACCACGGCTCCGAGCACAAGGCCATTGCCGCCTACGAAAAGGGGCTCGAGCTGACCGTGGAGAACGTCCGCGCCCAACCCAAGTTCCACCCCCGTTGCGGCACCACCTTCATCGCCTTCGTAATCGTCACCAGCATCGTCGTTTATACCTTCCTGCCGCGTCCCGACGTGATCTGGTGGCTGCTGCTGGGCCGGGTGGCGCTGTTGCCGGTGGTGGCGGCGCTGGCGTTCGAGCTGCTGCGCTTCTCCTCGATGCACGACGACCCCGTCTCGCGGCTCTTACGCTGGCTCGGCTTCAAGTTTCAGATGCTGACCGTGCGCGAACCCGACGACAGCATGATCGAGGTGGCCATCGCCTCCACCAAAGCGGCCGTCGCCGCCGGCTGGAACCCCGAAGACAGCATGGTGGCCTAGTTTTCAGGCGGCAGACGCAGGCCGCCCGCGGGCGGCCTTTTTATCGTCTGCTAAACTGCCAAGCGATGAAGCCGGACGTTTACGTTGGTCTTTCGGGCGGGGTTGATTCGTCGCTGGCGGCCTACCTGCTCAAGCAGGCGGGCTACCGGGTTCACGGGGTGCTGCTCGATCTCTGGCGCGAAACCTCCTCCTGTGAATACGACCCCGACTGCCCGGCGCATGCCGCCGCCCGCGTGGCCGAGGAGCTGGGGATAGAGTTTACGATCCTCGACTGGCGCGAGCGCTTCCGGCGGGAGATAGTGGACGAGTTCAGCGCCGCCTACGCCCGCGGCCAAACGCCCAACCCCTGCGTGAGCTGCAACCCGCGCATCAAGTTCCGGGCCCTGCTGGAGCTGGCCGGCACGAGCGGCCTGGCCGCCAGCGGCCACTACCTGCGCCGCCGCGAGGGGCCGCGCGGTCCGGAGCTGCACCGTGGCGAAGCCGGCAAGGACCAGACCTACTTCCTCTGGAAACTAGAGCGGGGCGACCTGGCGCGGCTGCTCTTCCCGCTGGGCGAGCTGACCAAGAACGAGGTGCGCCGGCAGGCCGCCGCGCTGGGGCTGGCCAGCGCCCACCGCGCCGAGTCGCAAAACGTCTGCTTCATCACCGGCAGCCTGCGCGAGTTTTTGGCCGAACGGCTGCAGACAGAGCCGGGGCCGCTCATCGACCTGGAAAGCGGGGCGGTAATCGGCGAGCACGCCGGCGCCGCGTTCTACACGGTCGGTCAGCGCAAGGGTCTGGGGCTTTGGAAGAGCCACCTGGAGCGCTACGTGGTGGAGGTGCGGCCGCAAAGCAACGAGGTGGTGGTAGGGCCGCACCGGGCGCTGGAACACGGCGGCCTCGAGGCCGCCGGGCTCAACCTGCTGGCGGAGGCGGACGAGATTCGGGGCGAAGTGGAGGCGGTCGTCCGCTACCGCTCCCGGCCCGTCGCGGCGCGCATCGAAGAGCTGGACGTTAGCGGCGGCCGCCTGCGCTTACGATTCGCGGAGCCCCGCTTTGCCGTCACCCCCGGCCAATCGGTGGCGCTTTATCACGAAAGCCGCCTGCTCGGCGGCGCGGTGATTACCCGGGCGCTTACGGAAGGTTGGGGTCAATAACGGCCCGAAGCAATCACGAATGAAAGCTGCACGCTAACTGCAGGGTTCGAACACGTTCTTCACGCTGCCTCCGCCGCTGCTAGTTTATCGCCGCCCCGGTGAAAGCTGGGTCCGGAACCGTTTCAGAGGTCGCGTTTGGGGTTTTGCGCCGACACTCTTGTTTCTCACGACACGCGCGGACGACGGAAACTGCTCCCGTCTGGACTGGCCCGCTTGGCTGGAATGACGACCTGCAGATTGGCTTGGGGCCAGCAAAACGCCGGCTTGTCTACTTCCCACATTCCACATCCCACACCCTACCTCCCACATCCCACAACCTAATCGCCACGCACCACGTAGTGCCCCCTCCCGGGCTTCGTGAACGACGTATTGGTGGGAAGTTACGGTCAGCGGTAAAGGGCCTTGTAAACCGCGTAGGCCCAGAGCACCCGCTCGACGTACTCGCGCGGTTCGTCGCGCGGCTGGAATCGCAGGAAGTCCCAAACGTCGCCGCCGGCCGCTTTGAGGGCCCGCCGGGTGTAGCCGGGACCGCCGTTGTAAGCACTGAGGGCGCAGACCAAAAGCCCGTCAAACGCCCGCAACTGCCGGCTCAGGTAGTAGGCTCCGTAGCGAATGGAGG
>JALVWZ010000189.1 GCA_027023115.1 Thermaceae bacterium | reverse complement strand
GGTGAGCCTGCTTTGTCGAGCAGGTGCGCAAGGGCGGCGCGGCTTTGTTCACGCAGGTCTTCCATGGCTACCAGGCGCTTTCCAGGTCGGGGCGCAGGCGGGTGGCCTCGCGCAGGTAGACGTGCTGGATTTCGTCGGGGGACTTATCGCTGTTCCAAAGCGCCAGGATGCGTATTACCCGTGGCAGCGAGCCGGGTACGGGCACTTCGCGCGCCGAGAGCAGCGGCACGCGGTTCATTCCCAACTGGCGAGCGGCTTCGGCGGGGAAGGCGGAAACCAGATCTTCGGTAACAGTAAAGATGATGGCCGCCAGCTCCGCCGGGTCGCGCACGCCGTTGCGGTCCATGAGTTCGCGCAGCAGCTCGCGGGTGGCGGAGTGAATGGCCTCCTGGGTGTCTTCGTCAACGGTGATGGCGCCGCGAATGCCTCTAACCATGCCGGTATTCTAACCGTTGCGTTTGGGAAGCAAAACGTCGCCCGCTTTCAGAACTTCGTCGGTGGTGGGCGTGATCCGCTCCGAGTTCCTGACTATGCCCTCGAGCTCAAAAGAGAGCTCGCCGGCGCGTAGTCCGGTGAAGGGCTCGGCGGCAAGCTCGTCTTCACTCAGCTTCTGTTCGGGGAAGGCATGGGCCCAGGTGAGCAGGTAGGCAACGAAGACCGCCGGCAGCGCCAGCGGCAGGACAGCGTAACCGCCGAGTTCGCTAACCAGCAACAGCGCGGCGAAAGGCGTTCGCACCACCCCGGCCAGCAGCGCCCCCATCCCCACCAGGGCCGCGGTGCTGGCGTCAGGAGAAATTACGGGAACGGCTCGCGCCAGCCCCACGGTGAAGAGGCCTCCCAGGGCCAGCGCGGGCCCTATCAGGGCACCGTAGCCGCCAAGACCGACGGCTACCGACAGGAGCAGCAAGCGCGCCAGCGCCAGTTCGAAAACGAACAAGACCGACAGGAGCGGACCGGCGGCAAGCTCGACCCAGACCAAACCGTCGGAAAGAACGTATGGGAGCAGAAACGCGAAGAGCGCCAGAGTGAGCCCCAAGAGGGCGTGCCGCGGTACGAAGCTCAGTTTGGCGGTCCAACGCCGCACGTAGCGCGCCAGCAGCATCCATAGCGAGCCGACCAGGGCCATCAGCGCGCCGATGGCCAGTGCAAAGCCGATGTGATAGGGCTGTGGTGGTAGCGGGTGCAAAGACAGGAGCGGTCCGTAGCCCCAGAAAGCGCCGTAGACGATGAAGCCGGCCAAGCCGCCAATCAAGGCGGGGCCGAGGGAGCCGATCTCGAGAATCAAGCCCGGATAGAATATCTCGACAGCCAAAAGCGCTCCGCCAACCGGTGCGTGAAAGGCGGCGGCAAAACCGGCGGCCATACCAGCGAAGGGCAGGTGGGCACGCAGCCCCGCGGGCAGGAAGCGTCTGCCCAGGGCGTCGCCGATCCAGTTACCTAAAACGGCCATCGGCCCCTCGCGGCCCAGCGGTGAGCCGCTGCCGAGTTCCGCCAAGCTGCCCAGCGAGTAGCGCAGTTTCTCGCCTAGGGTGCCCGGCTGCCGCTGGTGAAAGGCAGCGATTATCTTGGCCAAGCCGCGGTTGTGCCCAAGCAGCGAGGCGGCTGCAAAAATAACCGGCAATAGCAGGAGCAAAACCGCCGGATGCGGATTGCGAAAGGTGTGGAGGATGCCGTTTTCGCCGGAATAGCCGGGGGGCAAAAAGCCGACCACGTTCCCTAGCAGGTAGTTCTGGCAGATGACCAGCGCCCAGGTAAAGAGGGCTGCCAGCAGCCCGACCAACAGACCGATGCCGGTGCTGAAGCCGATGAGGGTCAGGACCTGTCGGCGTTGCATTACCAGAATTCTACTTGCCCCAGGGGAGTTCCCTTGCCAAACCCGGGCCTTGGCAGTCTTAGGGCGTCGTAACCGGCGAGCGCCATTCGCAGCGATTCTTCTTCACTCAACCCCGCCTCGAGCAAAAAGTACGCCTCGTCGCGTACGTCCAGGCTCTCGGCGCTGGCGTGTGAGTCGGTTCCCAGGGCCATGGTCACGCCGTGGCGACGGTAGAGGTCGTATGGCGGCAAGCCAGCCTGCAGGTTTACGTTGGAGCGCGGGCAACTGACTAGGGTTGAGCCGCTGGCGGCAACGGTGCGAACGTCGCTCTCGCTTACCTGGACGCCGTGGACCAGCGTCGGTCGCGCGTCCAGCACGCCCAGTTCGGCCAAGTACTCGATGGGGCTCAAGCCGGTTGGGTGCAGATCCGCGGGCAGGCCGCGTTTTTCGTAAAACATGGCGATAGGCCCGCTGCGGCGGGTGAAATACTCGACCTCGGCCGGGCTCTCGGCGGCGTGAATCTGCAGCGGCAAGCCCAACTCGAGGGCCAGCTCAACGGTGGCGCGCATCAGGCTGGGCGTCAAGGAATAGGGTGCGTGCGGCGAAAGGCCCAGGTGCATGCCGCCGGGCCGCTCGAGCGCTTTCCAGCGGCGCAGCAGAGCGGCGGTGCGCGCGATCAGCTCGCGTTCGTCCTGCTCTGGCAGCAGTCCCAGCACTTCCCAGTAGACGACGCCTTCCAGCTCCGCTTCACTTAGCAGCCAGCTCACCAGCGCTTCGTCATTGCTGGCGATGGAGCCCAGTACCCGTTGTCCGAGGTGCGGTATCGCTTGGCGGGCGGCGGCGAGACCGCGCGCGGCGGAGTTGCT
>JALVWZ010000188.1 GCA_027023115.1 Thermaceae bacterium | reverse complement strand
AATTCGTGGTAGGTAGCTTGAATCGAATGCGCTAAGCACGCCGACGCCGGCGAGTCGCGGTACTTCCACAGGCTACGAGCCACAGGTCGCTTACCGGTTTCAAAAACCCCCACCCCGGCCCTCCCCCAAGGGAGGGAGGCTTTGTTTGATGTGAACTGCAAGCCGCGGGCGTTGTGTCGGTTGCAAACTGCAATCAACGAGTCATGGGACACGACTACAGGCCACGAGCTACAGGCTACAAGCCACGAGCTGAAGTTTCGCTCAAAACGAGTTGCGTGCTACGGGCCGTCCCGTCACCACGTACCACGTACCACGCACCAACAAGGCGGACACACCGGTCCGCCCTTACGAGGGGATAAAGCGCGCCGCGAGTCACGAGCCACAACCACAGGCCACAGGCTACAAGCCACAGGCCGTTGTTTCATCGTACCAGCCAAGCGAGCTTTCGGCTCGCGCGAGCTGGAACCAGGACCGGCGTAGTCTCCGTCGTTCGTGGAGACTTCAAGAAACAATGATGACGAAGCGGCGCCCCAATCCTGCCCCTGGCTTGGTCCTAGACCCCACGGCTTTCGCTTAGGTGGCGAGAAAGATATTCCTGTCGACGGGATAGCGCGAACAAAGTATTCGGACTGCGCAGCTAGCTCTTATGGTTCAGCCACTCCAGCACCGCTGCGGCGGCGCGACGGTTCATTCCCGGCAGGGCGGCCAGCTCCTCCAGCGGCGCGGCGCGCAGCTCGGCCAGCGTCGAGTAGTGCTCGAGCAGGGCCTTCTTGCGCGTCGGGCCAATGCCCGGAACGTCGTCAAAAACGCTCTTGAGCGCCCGCCTGCCGCGCAGTTTGCGGTTGTAGGCCAGCCCGAAGCGGTGGGTTTCGTCGCGCAGGTGGATCAGCAGTCGCAGGCCCGGGTCGTCGAGGGGTAGCATCACCCGTTCGCCGCTCGGCAGCACCAGCACCTCTTCGCGTTTGGCCAAGCCCACCAGCGGCAGACTCACGCCGGCGCGAGCGAGCGCCTTGGCGGCGGCGCGCACCTGCCCCAGCCCGCCGTCTATCAAGAGCAGGTCGGGGCTTTCCATCTTGGCCTGGAGGCTGCCGCTGAAGCGGCGGTAGACGGCTTCTTCCATGGACTTGTAGTCGTCCGGTTTGCCCGCCAGGCTGCGAATGCGCATCCGCCGATACTGGCTCCTCCTGGGGCGGCCGCCCTCGAAGACGGCTATCGCCGCCACCACCGCGCTGCCGAACAGGTTGGAGATGTCGTAGCCTTCTATGCGCCAGGGACGGCGCGAAAGCCCCAGGGAGCGTTGCAGGCTGTCCAGCGCCGGGTGGTCGCCGCGTTTTTCCAGCCGCGCCAGCTCCACCTCGAGACCGGCGCGGGCGTTTTGCATGGCGAGCTGCAAAAGCCGCACTTTTTCACCGCGCTGCGGCCGGCGCAGCTCGACTTTGCGGCCGGCACGCTGCGCCAGCACCCGCGCGAACAGATTTTGCCCTTCGGTTTGCAGCGGCAGCAGCACCAGCGGCGGCAGCGGCGAGGCCACCAGGTAGTAGTCGCGCAGGAAGGCCTCGAGCACCTCGGCTTCCGAGGCGTCGCCGGCGTTCTCGACGAAGCGGCTGGTGCGCCCCAGGATGCGCCCGCCCCGGATCTGAAAGACCTGCACCATGGCGTAGGCGCCGCTCTTGGCTAGGCCGACCGCGTCCAGGTCTCCCAGGCCCACCGCGTAGGCCTGCTGGCCCGAGGAGAAGAAGCGCTCGAGCGCCCTTAGCTGGTCGCGCAGCTCGGCGGCCAGCTCGAAGTTCTGAGCGGCGGCCGCCTCTTCCATGCGGGCCGTCAGTTCGCCTAGCAGGTCGTCCACCTGTCCGTCCAGTAGTTGCCGTACCTGCCGCACCACCGCCGCGTATTCGCCGGGGTCGGCGCGGCCCACGCAGGGGGCCAGGCAGCGGCCCATGGCGTAGTTCAGGCAGGGGCGGCGGCGTTTTTTCATGGGTACGCCAGAGTTCTTGCGCAGCGGGAAGACGCGGTCCACCAGCCGCTTGATGCGCCGAACCGCGCCGGCGTCGGGGAAGGGGCCCCAGTAGCCGGCGCCGTCGTCTTCGACGCGGCGGGTGACGATCAGCATCGGGTAGGGCTCGTTGGTCAGTTTGAGGAAAGGGTAGTGCTTGTCGTCCTTCATCAGGACGTTGAACTCGGGGCGGTGCGCCTTGATGAGGTTGGCCTCGAGCAAGAGGGCCTCCACCTCGTCGCGCGTGACGATGAACTCGAGCCCGTCGGCCTCGGCAAAAATACGGCCGGCCTTGTCCTCGCCATGGGCGTAGTGGCTTACGCGGGCGCGCAGGTTCTTGGCCTTACCCACGTAGATCACCCGCTCACCGCGTTTCCAGAGGTAAACGCCGGGTTTGGTCGGCAACTTGGGCAACTGCTCGAGCGTCACGAGCTTAGTTTATGGCGGTGGCGGATGTGGGAGGTGGGATGGCCGGTCGAGCCGGGTGGCACGAGGAAAAGGTCAAATGGGCAGTAGGAGGTACGTTTATTGGGCGACTCGGATACGTAGTTTCTATTGCGGAATATCGAGGGCCGGCTGGGCAAGAACGGGCAGGCTGGTGCGTTCTGCGTGCGAGGCGTGGCGGCGTTTTCCCGGCCTGGTTTGCAGGCTTGGACGCTGCAAATGCCTTCTTGGTCGCTGCAATCCCACAGCCAGGGT